>CBDCQZ010000003.1:0-3682 GCA_965220715.1 Caldilineaceae bacterium | reverse complement strand
AAAGTCTGGAGAGCGTCGGCCCCGATCTGCCCGGTTTTTTCGTGGGTAGTGAAGGGCTTTTCGGCGTCGCGCTGGAGATCACGCTGCGGCTGCTGCCGATCCCGGAGACCTACCGCACGGTGCTGGCAGCGTATGACTCGTTACATGCGGCGGGGGATGCGGTGACGGCGGTCGTGGCCTCCGGCCTGCTTCCGGGCGCAATGGAGATCATGGACGCTCTCGCCATCAAGGCGGCTGAGGTGGGCGCAAAAGCCGGCTATCCGACCACACCGGCGCTGCTGATCGTCGAGTTGGAGGGCGAAGAGAGCGCGGTCGATGCCGAGTTCGCCCAACTCATGCAGATCATCGAAGAGACCGCCCCGGTCGAGGTGCGCATAGCGCAGACCGCGGATGAGCGCGCCCGCATCTGGAAGGGGCGCAAGGCCGCTTTCTCGGCCGTTGGGCGGCTGGCCCCGGACTACATCGTCCAGGATGGCGTTGTGCCCCGCAGCCGTTTGGGGGACGCGCTGGCCGAGATCGACCGGCTCAGCGCCAGCTACGGCATCGAGGTGGCCAACGTCTTCCACGCCGGCGACGGCAACCTGCACCCTTTGATTCTGTTCGACGGTCGTGAGCAGGGCGCGCTGGAACGGGCGGAGGAGTTGGCCGGCGAAAACCTCGAACTGTGCGTCGATTTGGACGGATCGATCACAGGCGAGCACGGTGTCGGCATGGAAAAGCGCGCCTTTCTGCCCAAGATGTACGGGCCGCTGGAGATGCAGGCGATGGAAGATGTGCGCCGCAGTGTGGACGGCAAATCCCTCGCCAATCGGGGCAAGATGCTGCCGACTGGTGAAGCCGAATCGCTGGCGCATGTCGGCCCCCACCCGTTGGAGAAGGCGGGCGTAATTTTTCGCGAATGATTTAGGGGCAACGCTCCTGGAAAACCGCCTCAGCAGTCATTCCGGTTTGCCTCACATGAGGGGGCGCGCATGACCGATCCATCCAGACTGCCGCTCTGCTCGCCCGAAAGAGCCTGCCGGCCTCAATTTCGGCTGGCAATGGCACGCCTGGCGCAGAGAAATCGCAGTTTGCATACGCGCGGATTCCAAATCAGAGTAGAGGAGTGAATGAAATCAAGGCTTGGAGTGCTGACAGTTGGATTGTTGGTTCTGATTGCGGCGACATCCTGTGTCCCAAACACCGAACCTGGCCAGACCGTTGCCGCATCTACTGCTGCATCGCGGCCTGCCGCGACCGCAACGCCCGCGCCGCAGCGCAATAATGTCGCGGCACTGGGAACCGGACATGCCTTTGAAAAAAATGAGTCTGCGCATCTGGCGATCGATGGGGATCTGGACTCAGTCTGGAATTCGCAGCAGTTTGCACCGGAGTGGTTCTCAATTACCTTCGATGACTTCTACCTGGTGGACAGAATAGAGATGGTTGTCACGCAGCTGCCCGCTGGCCCAACTACCCATGAAGTCTGGCTTGGAAGTGGTTCTGATACGCGTGTGCTATACAAACGGCTGATCGGTGTTCACACCGAAGACGGCCAGACTTTGGAAGTTGCCATCAGTCCCCCGCGCAGGTTGAAAGAGGTGTTTATTCTTACTCTCGACAGTCCAAGTTGGGTAGCCTGGCGAGAGGTGAGGGTGTTTGGTTGGCTTTCGGCCAATCCACTGGATGCGGCTGTAAAGGCGACACTTGACACAACATCCACTCGACCCAAGGGAGATGCGGCTGAAATATCGGCGCCCGGGGGAGAAAATGTTTCGGGCCTGGGATTGGGCTTCGCTTCGGCGGAAGAGGAGTCTGCCCATCTGGCGATTGACGATGATCCAAACTCAATCTGGAATTCATTGCTTCATCCCCAGCAGTGGTTCTCGATTTCCCTGGATGAACAATACCTTGTTGACAAAGTGGAAATGGTTGTCGCGCAAACTCCCGCCGGCCCGACTACGCATGAGGTGTGGCTGGGGAATGGCTCTGGCACGCGCACGTTATACAAACGGTTCGCCAGCCTGCTCACTGAAGACGGCCAAACCCTGGAAATCGCGATCGACCCCCCGCGCAGCATAAGCGAGGTGCTGATTCTTACCCTCGACGGTCCAAGTAGTGTCGCTTGGCGAGAAGTAAGAGTGTTTGGCTCACTGCCTCCTGACCCAATAGAGGACGGCGGGGCGCCTCGAATGAAACTCAAAAAAATTATTGCCGGACTGAAGCTGCCGGTACAGGTCACGCACGCCGGCGACGGAAGCGGACGTCTCTTCGTAGTCGAGCAGGAGGGACGAATCCGCATCGTCAGAAACGGCATTGTCGCAGATGCACCCTTCCTGGACATCTCGAAGCATGTCACCTGTTGCGGCGAGAGGGGGCTTCTCAATGTAGCTTTCCCGCCGACCTACTCCGCCAAACGGAATTTCTATGTAAGCTATATCAGTCAAGCAGGCGATACCGTTATCAGTCGCTTCACAACCTCCTCCGATCCTGATCGAGCCGACCCTGGCAGCGAGGAAGTCGTACTTGCTATCGAACAGTTGCACCACTTCCACAATGGTGGCCGTATCGCCTTCGGCCCCCAGGATGGCTACCTTTACATTGGCAGCGGTGATAGCGGTAACCCTTCGCTCCAGGATGTGGAAGATCGTGGGCAGGACCCAAGCACCCTGTTGGGCAAGATTCTGCGCATTGATGTGGAGTCTGGCGCGAAGCCTTACAGCATCCCCGCCGGCAACCCATTTACGCAAATCGACGGCTATCGCGACGAAATCTGGGCGCTGGGTCTGCGCAATCCCTGGGGATTTGCCTTTGATAAAATGACCGGCGATCTCTACATCCCTGATACAGGCAACATTAAACGCGAAGAGGTGAACTTCCAACCCGTTGGAAGCCGCGGAGGTGAAAACTACGGATGGCGCATCAAGGAAGGAAGCGTCTGTTTCGAATCCCTGCCCTGTAGCGCCCAGGGCTTGACCTCCCCGGTGGTCGAATACGACCACGTCTACGCCTGCGCCATCGTGGGCGGCGCTGTATACCACGGAAGTAATTTTCCACATATGCAAGGTGTTTTCTTCTATGCCGACTTCTGTAGTGGCAGAATCTGGGGGCTGAAGCGCTCTGGCGCAGATTCGACTGAGGATTTCCAAGAGGGCTGGCAAAGCATACCGCCCCTGCACGCCTCCGTCCCTATTAGCAGCGTCGGCGAGGATGAGGAGGGCAATGTGTACGCGACCGGTTATCAGGACGGCGCTATCTACATGATAGTGACCAGTAGTCAGTAATCAGTGCCAGTGTAAGGCCACTGGCCTTTGGTGTTGTTATGACCTCAGTCGTGGAAATCCAGGATAAAGTGCGGGGGGCGCGGCGCGTGCGCGTGCGGGGCGGCAGTTCCAAACCGGCACTGTCGCGCCAGAGCCGCGACGATGATGCGGAGGTGATCGACCTATCCCCCCTGCAAGGCGTCGTCGACTATCAGCCAGACGAATACACTTTTACAGCCCGTGCCGGAACGCCTGTTGGCGAGATAGCGGCGATGCTGGCGGAAAAGGGACAGTATATGCCCTTCGATCCGCCCCTTGCCGAGCGTGGCGCAACCTTGGGCGGCACGGTCGCGGCCGGCTTGAGCGGTGCAGGCCGCTATCGCTACGGCGGCATCCGCGATTTTTTGATTGGCATTCGCTTTGTCGACGGGCAGGGGCAG
>CBDCQZ010000002.1:0-114001 GCA_965220715.1 Caldilineaceae bacterium | reverse complement strand
GCGATACCTATCCGATAGACCCCTACCTGGTAACGTCCAGGCTCACGCCGGACTCGATCCTGTCTCACCACACGGCGCTGGAGTTCCACGGGCGCGCTTACTCGGTCTGGCAGCAACTCACATATCTGGCGTCGCGGCCGCTGGATACGTTTACGTTCCGCTCCCAAGTCTACCGGGGGACCAGCTTCTCGGAGGCGCTTGTGCGTTCGGACGAGGAGCATTTTGGCGTGTTGACGACGGAGCGCGCCGGTATGTTATTGCGGGTCACGAGTCTTGAACGCACTTTCGTGGATGTTCTGGATCGCCCGCTGTTTTCTGGAGGCTGGGAGGAGGTGTGGCGCTCTCTGGAGGCGGTGGAGTTTTTCGACCTTGATAGGATCGTGGAGTACGTTCTTCTGCTCGGGAATGCGACCACAGCCTCGAAGGTGGGATTCTACCTGGACCAGCATCGCGACGCATTGATGGTCGAGGAGCGCCACATCACGGAACTGCGGGAGCAACGTCCCCGTCAGCCCCACTACGTCGACCGGAAAAGCGGGGGGGGCGGGACTTTTGTGGCCGCATGGAACCTGGTCGTCCCGACAGAGGTGGTCGAGCGGTCCTGGGAGGAGATGAGATGAGGGTCTCAGCTGAGAGACTGGCCGCAGATGCAGCGGCGACAGGGTTCCGAGCGGACATGCTTGAGAAGGCGATCCACCTGCTGGGACTGCTGGATGCCATCCGCAGTCATCCATTCCTAAGAGGCAAACTCGCTCTCAAGGGCGGGACCGCGCTGAATCTCTTTGTGTTCGAAATGCCAAGGCTGTCTGTCGATATCGACTTGAACTATGTAGGCAGCCAAAACAGAGAGACCATGCTAGAGGAGCGCCCAAGGCTTGAGGAGGCGATACAAACCGTCTTCAGCCGAGAGGATTTTAGCATCAGGCGGATACCTCTGGAGCACGCTGGAGGCAAATGGTCGCTTCGCTATGCGGCGGCATCGGGGCAAAGCGGCAGGATCGACGTGGATATCAACTACATGTACCGCGTGCCTCTGTGGCCCGTCACTATTAGAGATTCCCACTCTCTGGGTAGCTGGCGGGCAACCGACATACCGGTAGTGGATATTCATGAGTTGGCTGCAGGGAAGCTCACTGCTTTATTTGCCCGCCGGAGAGCCAGGGATCTTTTCGATTGCCGCCTGGTCTTCTCTATCAACGGCCTCGACATTGGAAGGCTCAGAACTGCCTTCGTCGTGTACGGTGCGATGGCCCGCAAGGACTGGCGCACGGTTTCGATCGAAGACGCGGCATTTGATCCGACAGAACTGTCCAGTCAGCTCGTTCCTTCTCTACGGCTTGCCGGCATCCGAGGTCTTGAAGCGACCCGCTACGGCAGGGCGCTTGTAGAAGAGTGCCGGACGGTGCTGTCCAAGCTGCTGCCTTTCGAGGGGCCGGAACTTGCATTCCTGGACCTCTTGCTCGACGAAGGAGAGATTGACGCAACGCTTCTGACCTCGGATGGAGCGCTACAGAAACGGATTCAATCTCAACCTCTGCTGAAATGGAAAGTCCAACATGTGCGGCGCCACAAAAGATAACCAGGCTATGGATACGTTTTGCAATAGGGTAGAACATACAACCGGGCAGGCTAGGTTTTCAAATTGTATTCGTTGCGCTTACCCGCCCTCTCTTGATGTAGTCTTTCTTCGCCAGGTCATTTATCCTGATCCGTGCCCGCCAGCAACTTTCTCTCTGTTCTGGTCCGACTTTCTCTCTGGTGAGATCGACACTTTGCAATAGGGTAGAACATGCAGGTTGACATAACAGAACTTTCACCAGGTGAGCCAAGTTTCCCAGATGTGTCAACCCTGCTTGCCCATACAAAGTTTCACTCATGGTTCGTTCGATCTCAGTGCAAGCAACTGTCGCAAGCACTAAGCACTGTTATGCGCTCTGTGCTGGCTCACTTTCCTCTCTGGTAAAACCTCCATTTTGCAATAGGGTAGAACATTCATCCGCGCAGACCGACTTTTGATGATACGTCAGCGCTGCTTGACGGTATCGGCTGCGCATACGAGACAACCGGGGTCCTGTCTTTGTCGCCGCGGCCGCTTTTTGCGCCGTTGCAGGGTTTAGACTCCCCGCCACCATCTAAGAAAGAAAGGCTCAAACCTGACTTGCTTGACGCGATCCTTCTGGCCGCAAAAGCCTGTTCTCCAATCGTCAGGCAACAGAAGTCGCAAGCTGTCCTGCACACTTTATCGGAACGGGGCAGCACTCGACGCCTACAGAGACCAGGAATGATGAGAAGGCTGACGATTTTTTCTGGCAACGTTGCGCCCCAGCGCAACAGCGTTGCCAGTAGGAACAGCAACTCTGTTGCTACTGTTCCTACTGTTCTGTCTTTCATGTTCCAGCTTATTTTTCTCTCTGGTAGGAAGGGAATTTTGCAACAGGGTAGAACATACAACGCAACAGCGCGCAACAGGGTAGAACGTAAAGTGCAACAGGGTAGAACGTAAAGTGCAACAGGGTAGAACATGCAATCAGGCGGACCATGCTTCAAGAATACGCCATCCGTGTTTGCCCGTGCTGGGTTCAATGGCGTCCCGTTCGATCACGATACGACTAGCTTCTTCCAATGCTGTTAACAGCCGATCTGTCGCGGATTGTTCGTTCCTGATCTGACTTGTGTGCTTGTCACCGATCATGCCGTAGGCAAGCCGGTGGCGCTCAGAGCGCGCCAGCACGCGCACTTTGTTGGCTTGGGGATGTCGTTCCTGGTGCCCGGTCAACACAGCCGCCGGGTGGTCCCAGCGCGTGGACGGCTTGCCGGTACGTTCAGGTTTCACATTGTCTTCCGTGTCTACGATATACCCCTGTTCATTGCGCAGGACTTCGGGCCGTGTGGCGTGGATACGATATCCGCCGTTGCGCCGCTTGGCTTCATCCCACAGATAGGCCAGGCCCAGCTCCAGGTCAAAGGCTGGATCGCTTACGGTGCCGGCTTCGATCAGGCTGGGCTTGTCTACAGCCGGGCCGTGATCCGAGCCGCTGGGGAGCTCGATTTGGACAATCACTTTTGAGTCCAGGTTATCGAAAGAGGGATAGCCGCGCACGATAGTCGGCCGCCAATGGTAACCGTCAGGCATCACGACTTCGGCAAGGTTGATGGCTTGAAGCGCAGAATAGAGCGAGTGGGCATGCTTGCTAGGTCGGTAACTGGATATTTCCCAGCGTCGGGCGTTGACGATTTTGGAGCGGGCGGGCCAGAGAAGATCCCGGAGTTCTTTCAGGGACGGACGCCACTCATAGCGGCCGCCTGGCCGCCGCTGATCGAGAGGCATCGACAGCAGGGAGAAGATGAGCAGGCGCTTGTCCAGGCGTGCGCCGCGGCCTGGCTGCAGACCGCGGAATCCGGCGGCGTCTGCCAGCAGAAGCGGCGTAACCGGTATGTCGTCCTCGTCCAAAAGCTCGGCGAACAGCGGTAGTTGGGCTTGGGGATTTTCCACGCGTCCAAGAGTCGGATCGCCGTTGTCGAGGGTAAATGCGAGTTGCGCGGGCACGGTCGCCGGCTGCTGCGAGAAGAGTCCGCTGGGCATGATGCCGTTCTTGCGCGGCTGGCCGTTCTTTTCCACGTCCGGTCTGATCGGTTCTGGCCGCCGAAGCCATGCTTCGATAAGGGGGGCGACGGGGTGTTTCAGGCCGGCCTTCACGCCTACTTCCTGCCAGATCAAATGTAGCGCCTCAAAGCCGGCTGCCAGCAGGTCTTGAATGTCCGGATCAGCGCTTTGATGAAAGTGCCAACTGTTTTCCGACATTTCTTTTGCGGTCAGCAGGTAGTGGCAGCCCCACTTCAGCTGCACAAACCGCGCTGTGTCCATGGGGGCTTCTTTCTGCAGCAGGGTCGCCAGCGCGTCCGCGCCGCCGTTCTTGCTCAGCGCGTTGATCAGGGTTTCGGCCCGCGCGGTGAACTTTTGCAGGCCGTCCACCATCCACGGCTCCGACTCGACGATTGCACTGGCTACGTCCTGCGGTTCGGGGAGGCTACAATTGTTGAGCAGATTCAGTTCGGGTTTGCGCCGTACCGCCTGACACAACTCCTGCCACATTTCCTTAAACGAGTCCATCGAGTTGGCTTCCTTCCGTGTGGCTCTCTTGGCCCTGGACGTTCGCATTCTGGTTGGTCGGCTTCTCGACCTCGGCGAAGCGACCGCCTGCGAAGTTCAGGTAGACGGGAATGGGCACCGCGCCCTCATTTAGCTTGTCTACCCGCAGGATGCGTTCGCCGCCCGCAGTGGGGACTAGCTTCTTGCCCTCTTTATCCTTGACCTGCGCCGTTTCCAGCGTCCAGACCGCTTGCACTCCGTTGCGCCAGTCGGTGCTGCCCGATTGGACGCTGTCGCTTTTTGGAGGGTGCGAGATGATGAGGATGGCGCAGTTGTGGTCTTCCGCCCACTGGTCAAGGGCGGAGAGGAAGGCTCTCACCAGGGCGCGATCATTTTCGTTCTGGACGAAGGCGGCGGCAAGAGGGTCGATGACAAGCAGGCGGGCCTTGGCCTCGGCAGCGTAGTTGAGCAGGGCACCGCCGCCGCCGAGCCAGTCGCCAGCCGTGCTTGTGTGTGCGCCGCGTTCTGCGCCCCACAAACCGCCCTCGGGTCGCATGTTGATGTAGTGCAGTTGGTCGGACAGCTTGGCGACCTCGTCTTCGATGTGGCCGCAGACGGCTGCGAGGCGGTTCTGCCAGGCGAGTTTGCGCGTCTCCCAGGCGGCAAAGACGACCGGGCCTGTGGCAAGCAGTTCGGGCGCTTTGGTGCCGGTGATCCTGACCGGACCGTTCGCGGGCCAGATGAAGTGATTGGCGCCGGTCGCGACCGCGACTGCGAGCTGCAGAGCGATGCGGCTTTTGCCGGCGCCACCGGCGCCGGTCAGTACGGAGAGAGTGGCGTCTGGCATCCAGCCCTCGACGAGCCAGGAAACCGGCGGGGGGCTCGGGTCGTGCTTGGTCAGCACGTCGGTCAGGGACGGGACGGAATCGATCAACTTCCGGATCTCTGACCTGGCTTGCTCCTGGTGGGACGCCGCTTCTGAGCGCAAGCGTGCGGCGATGTCCGCGCCGGTCTGCGTCGGGGTGGCGTGGTCGGCATTGGCGGTGAGCGCGGCCTGGAGGATGGCCTTGGCGGCGGGATCGTTCTTGCCGGCTGTTATCGCCGCGCTCAGTTTGTCGTATGCCGCGGCGACGGGATCGGGCGGAATGTGTTCGGTCTCGGCTGCGATCTGCTGCCGTCCGTTTCGTCTCTCATGCGTGCTCATAGTCTCATTTCCGTAGTGGGGGCCGACGCCGGGTCGTGGCCGGCCGGCAGCCTTTTGATGGTTACGTTGTAGCCCTGGTCGGCCCAGCGCTGCGCCGCCGCATTTGCCGATTTGGCGCCTGCTTCGTCGGCGTCGGGCCAGAGGATAACTGAGTCGAAGTAGCCTGGCAGGATGCGGCCGTAGCCGGTGCCGGCGCAGACGGCTACGAGCGCGGGATGGTCGGCGTAACGCAGGATGCGCAGGCCGTCGGCCAGACCCTCGCAGATGTGCAGGTCGTAGGCTGCGGCCTGGAGTTGGCCGCGCCACAGGAGGCCGTAGGTTGGCCCTGTGCCGTATGTGTGTTTGTCCGTTTTGTCCGGCCAGTGGTGGGCCTTGTGGCCGGCCCTGTCGATGGCGACCAGTTGGATCTTACGCGGCGGCGCTGTCGGGTTGTCGAGCGGGCGCATTGCCATGACCAGCGCGCCGGCAGCGACGCTATCGGATTGGCCGCGGGGGAATCTGGGATAGTCGCGGGCAAGCCAGCGCACCGCTTCGGGCAGCGTCTCACCGACGGGCCACAGGTCGCGTTCCACCAACCACTGCGCGGCCGGATGATGGGGGGCCGGTCCTGTCGTGGATGGCTGCGCGGCTGCCCACAGTTCGGCGGCGTAGGCGTTCGTATCTTTGCCCTGGACCGGCTCTGAGCGGCTCTGAGCGTCGGTTTGGGCACTTTTGGGGTCAAGGTGGCTATCAGTCCGTCTGGGGCTGTCCAAGGCGCTCTTTGCGCCTTGCAGGGGCGTTGCGTTTGCGCCCGGGGGTGGCTGGCCGGCGCGGAAGGCTGTGAAACAGGCATCGCAGCGACATAGCCAGAGGCCGGTTGCCTGCTGCAGAGCGTGGCGGATCGCGGTCGCATCGCAGTTGTGGCTATGGCAATAGACGCGCAGCGGGGACTCTCCCGGGCGTTCGCCGTCATGGAACGATAGAGCGTTCTTGTTGTCGCCACCGTGACAGATCGCGGTCGATGTGCGGTACCAGCCGCCGGATGTGGTATAGGGGTAAGGCAGCCTGGCCGCTACGTCGGCCGCGGTGGCAATCGGGATGCGGTTTGTGTGTGTGCGCATGCGTGTTATTATTGCGGGTGAGATCACCAGGGTCTCAAGTGCTGATTGGGCCCCGCTCTGGAGGACGGCCGGAGCGGGGTTTTTCTTGTCTGGTGCGGACAATATGGCGAACAGCGCGCCAAGCGGCTGCCAGGGCGTTTATCTCGTCTTTTCCTGACATTCGATATAGTCCCCATCAATAACATAGATCGGGTAAGTGATCAAGTGGTAATTTCGTCTTGTAGCGCGTATAGTTTGTGCTTTTTCGCTAGGGCCCGGTTACGCGTTTAAGGAACTTGTCGTTTGGTAGAACACTCGCTGTGAATGGCAAAGGAATCCAGTATGCTTCGTTTCCGCTCCTCGCCCCCCTGATGTAAGAATCCGCCGCCTCATCGCATCGTCCGTCGCCCCGTCCTGCCCCCCGACCAACGACCGGTCGGCAGCAGGTGGGGTCGGTTCCGGCAAGGGACCTTCATTACAGGATTCATACGATTTCCGCTCTGGTTGCGGCGGCAGTTGGTGCGGCGCGGACGCTTGGCACTGGCGGCCACTTGGTGCGGGTCGGCGAAAATCGTATGAACCGCTTGCGGCGGGCGGCGACTTTTTGCCGCCCGTCCCGTAATGGAGCAGCCCTTGCCAGGTTTGCCCCACCTGCTATACTTGCACGACTGGTCGGGGGGCCGCATCTTCGCTTTAGTGTCTGATGGCATCGCGGCGATCGGTCGTACTACTCCCGCCGGCACGCGGATGTGTGAGATTGCAGCGAATTATGGCAGGGCTGCCTGGCGTACGCGGCGCGTGGTGGCTGCACCTAGCGTGGTCGTTGTTGCTCTGCCGGCTGTGCTATGATGCCGGCATGGATATGCTTCTGGTGGGTACTCTTTTGACGTCTGTTGGCTTTGATCCTGGGCCGGCATATGCTTCTGCTGACGCTTTGACCTGGCGGCTGTGTCTGATTCCTCTCCTTCGCTGACTGGGCCGGGCGTGTCTGTCGCTACGACTGGCAAGGTCTTCCAGTACCTGAACCCTAAAAAAAATTGCTTAGAACGCTTCCTGAGGCGTTTTTGGATCGGCGCTGGCGCCGAAAATATGGATTTTGCTGGTCTTCGGCCGATTTGGGCTGGATTCGGACCTGCGTTCTTGAAGCCGGCGTTTTTCGCCCACGTGGGTGCGCGCAGCTGCACCGGCTGGCTGGCTGGCCACATCCACGGCTACAGCCGCAGCGACAGCCCCAGACGCATGATAACTGCAAGCGTATGACCATAGCCGGCGCCGATCGTTCCTGGGGGCTGTGCAGTTACGCGATGTGCCGGCCAGTTTGTCTGGACGGCCGGAGGCCATGCGGCTGCGTGCTGCCCTGCCCTTGGTCGCTAAGCACGCAGCGCCGGCTGAACTTTCGCTGTGGCGTGGGGTGGTGGTTGCGCGTTTATGCGCTCTCCTGAAAATGGATGCGCGTTGCGGCATTGGTCGTAACGGCGTTGTGTGTCGGCGCTGAACGGAAATTTTCGGAAGGCGGAAGGTCGGGCGCCGGCCTTCGATTTTCCATAAAGGGGCGGAATTTCGAGCGCCTGGGGCGTCAGCGCCGTCTGACCAGGGCGTCGGCCGGGGCGCACAGGGGGCGCAAAACGGCAAACAAACGGCAATCGTTTCGGTGAGGAGCGGCAATGGCTGCGCCTGCCGAACGAATCGGCGCAGGCGTACAGCGGCTTTCGGGCGTACCTGGAGGCTGACCCGGGCAAGCGTTCGATAGCGGCGGCGTACCGGCAAACGAAGGGGCTGCCGTCCGATGCGACGGTGCGGGTTCCGGGCTACTTCGGCGCCTGGGCCTCGCGCTATCGCTGGCAGGAGCGCGGCGACGCCTGGGATGCCTTCCTCGAGCAGTTGGCCGCGGTCGTCAATTCCGAGGAGCTGGCCGCGGCGCGCAAGCAGACGGCGGAACTGTCGGCGCGGGTGATGTCGCTCGTCGAAGTCGAACTGCGGCGCTTTGAGTCGGCGCCGGCGATGGCGTCGATGGATACGGCTGGCCGGCTGGCGGCACAGGGGCGCAAGGCTGACACGCTGGCGCAGCTGGCCCAGGCGCTCGAGGCCGCGTCCAGGGCGCGGATTGCGGCGCTGGGCGGGGCGGAACCGGACTATGAGTGAGCCGAACTGGACAATTCGACCCATAAGGAGCCCAGCCATGAAACGACTCTTCCTTTTCGCCGCTTTCTTCGTTCTCTTCGTTCTCCTCGCCTGCAACGAAGGGTCTTCAGCTGAACAACCGCCGGCCCCGGCCACCAGCACGCGGCGCGTGACTTCGCGCCCAACTGCGACCGCGGCCACCAACGCGCGGCGCGTGACGTCGTATCCGCGTCCAACTGCGACCACGCCCCCGACCGACACGCCGGTTCCCGCCCCCCATTTCACCGTCAACCGCGAGCGGGTCAATGTAAGAACAGGACCAGGGATCGTATTTTCGATCATCGGGACGGTGGAACAGGGCGATCGTTTCGACATTGGCGGCCGCAACGTCGCCGGTGACTGGCTGGAGTTCTGCTGTGTGAATGGTCAGCGCGGCTGGATTTACGCGCCGCTCCTGATCGTAAGCGAGGAGGTGGCTCCGATTCGCCTGGCGCAAAACATTCCGACCGCCCCTACACCCACCAACACGCCTGTGCCGCCCGCCCCTGCCCCGCAACCGACGCCATCAGACGGCCTGGGCGTCACGATAGCGTCGGAAAATCGCTGTTCGCCCTACAATGCAGATGACTATTCGTACTCTCAGAGCGTCGAGCCCCAGATCGTAGCCCAGCAGGGAGGCCGCATCTACAGCCCATATAGCGGTCGCTATTTCGCCAGCGCCGGCGAGACCGACATAGAACACATCGTCGCCCGCAGCGAGGCCCACGACAGCGGCCTCTGCGCTGTCGACAACGCCACCAGGAGGGCGTTCGCCAACGACCTGCTCAACCTCACCCTGGCCAGCCCTTCCCTCAACCGGCACCAGAAGATCGCCAAGGACGTGGCCGAATGGCTGCCGCCTATGAATCAGTGCTGGTACGTCAACCAGGTCGTGCAGGTCAAGATAAAGTACCATCTCTCGATGGACCAGGCTGAGGTCTCGAAGGCGCAACAGATCCTGGCCTCCTGCGCCAGCACTGACATGCAGTTCACCGACCCGGGCGCGGCAGCGCCGGCTCCTGCGCCGGCGCAAAGCGGCAATGCACTTGAGATGTACGACAGCAACGGGAACGGCCGAATCACCTGCGCCGAGGCCCGCGAACACGGCATCGCCCCGGTGCCGCGTGATCATCCCGCCTACCAGTACATGAACGACCGCGACAAGGACGGCATTGTCTGCGAATGAATTCGTCGTGCTCCTGTCGATAAGTCTGCGACCCTGGCGCAGTGGGCGGCGGCGCTGCAAAGCGCGTCCAGGGCCAGGATTGCGGCCCTGAGCGATTATCCAACGATGGAGGAGATTAGAGAGATGAGATACATGTCTGCCGAAGAACAAGAGAACCGTTTCGTGAAAGTATTCGGTTCAGATTTGGGTGCCAAATACTGTGCTTCACAGTCAGGTAATTCACGTTCAGATGAATTGGGCTATGATCAATGAACTTGTGAAAGGTCAAGAACGACGATCGTTATTGCAATCTACGGGGGGATACTTCTTCGTTGAGGTACAAAAGGCTTTCGTGAATGATGTGATTGTTAGGCTTTCAAGACTCACTGATCCAGCACGTCAGGGGCAACATGATAATCTATCTCTCTGGGCCTTGCTGGACGACAGCTGTTGTGATCCATGTCTTAAGTCAAAAATCGAGAAACTTATCAAAGAAGCCGAGGCAATAATATCTCCATTGAGAGCACGCCGCGATACAAGAATCGCAGTAACTACTCAGCCTCGTCTGGGAGGTTGTTAGAAAAGGAACGGTCATCGGCTAAAAAGACCAATCATGACTGCCGGAAAGCGTGAATCCTCCATCTACACGCCATAATTCGCTCCATTTGTGCCGTATTGACCCGAACCTGACCTTTTCAGACGGCTTCCAAACACGATTCAATACACTTTGATGACTTGGTTGCCCATTGAAAGTCGCGCATTGGGCAATGGCTGAGTAGTTACGAATCGCACATTTTGATCTCGATGTGGCTCTCAATCCAAATGTTAGCCTTTCGCCAATCAGTGATCAGTCTGTAGATGAAGCGCTCTTGGCTGTTGGGGAGGTTTTGGAACAGCGAATGGAGGGGTACACAGGCACTTCAAGAGAACAATTGTGGGTTCCAATTGAAACTGTTCCAAACATCGAAGGGCTTTTGTATTACCTGGAAGCTGGATTGTCCCAATCACAGTCGCGCAGGGATAAACTTGGCTAGGAGACAAAAAAGCGACAACCTGCACAAGCCGCGCAGCTGCGCTTCGATGGCCTCGACGTGCCAGTTGATGCGTCTGGGCCTGCGTTAAGCGGCCGTGGATCGGGCGAAATTCAGCAGTCTGCACAAGACTGACTCTGATTCAGGCGGTTTTGACGTGGATCTGCTGACCGGCGGCGGGGGTGAAAAGGATGCAAAACGGCCCTGGCGGGCGTTTCAGGTGGTATAAGGCGAATTGTACCGAGTACAATCGGGCGCCCCTTCGCGCCGGTCTCTCCCCCCTCATCGTATTGTTGTCGCTCCTGCTCCTCGCCCCCCTCCCGCAGTATGCACCCGCCGACACACTCGCCCCCCCTTCCGCCTCATCGCATCGCCGCCGCCCTGCCCTGCCCCCCGACCAACGAGCGGTCGGCAGCAGGTGGGGTCGGTTCCGGCAAGGGATCTTCATTACAGGATTCATACGAGTTGCGCCCCGGCACTGTCGGCCGCTGGTGCGGCGCGCACAGGTCGGCTTGGCACCCGGGTTGATGCGGGACGGCGCAAAGCGTATGAACCGCTTGCGGCGGGCGGTGGGTTTTTGCCGCCCGTCCTGTAATGGAGCAGCCCTTGACGGGTTCGCCTGGCTTTCGCCCTGGCCCACGTGCGGCGGTTGTGCGGCGCGCACAGGTCGGCCTGGCGTCCAGTTGGAAGCGGGACGGCGAAAGCCAGGTCTGCCCCACCTGCTACACTTGCGCGACTGGTCGGGGGGGCTGGTTCTGCGCCTATGCGCGATCAGATTTGCGGCGCGCTGTGGGTGTTGGGGAGTGGGGTTGCGCCGGCTTATGCGTTCCTCGGCGGCCAGGCGTCTGTCGGCATCGGGGACTGGTAGCCCGGCGCCGACACAGAGGACGGGTAGGGCGGCCCGGCGTACGCGGCGCGTGGTGGCTGCACCTGGCGTGGGCATTGTTGCGCTGTCGGCTGTGCTATGATGCCGGCATGGGTATACTTCTGGTGGCTCTTCTTCGGACGGCCGTGGCTTTGATCCTGGGACAGCATACGCCTCCGGCAGAGTTTTGACTTGGCGGCTGTGTCTGATTCCTCTCCTTCGCTGACTGGGCCGGGCGTGTCTGTCGCTACGAATGGCAAGGTCTCCAGTACCTGAACCCCTGAGAAAATCGCTTAGAACGCTTCCTGTGGCGTTTTTGGATCGGCACCGGCGCCGAAAATGTGGATTTTGCCGGTTTGCGGCCGATTTGGGCTGGATCCGGGTCTGCGTCCTGGATGCCGGCGTTTTTTGTGCATGCGGGCACGCCGTTGCGCGGGTGGGCTGGTTGGCTTGGTCATCTCTGGCATGGGCGGAGGCGCAAAGACAGGCCGGCCACATCCACGGTTACAGCGACAGCTCCAGGCGCATGACAACTGCAAGCGTATGACCATTGCCGGCGCTGATCGCTCCTGGGGCCGTGTAGTTACGCGATGTGCCGGCCTCGACGTCTGGATGTCCGAAGGCTATGCAACTGCGTGCTTGGCCTGTCCTTGGTCGCATAAGCACGCAGCGCCGGCTGAACTTTCGCTGCTTGGCGTGGGGTGATGGCTGAACGGGCGGCGCGTTTATGCGCTCTCCTGAAAATGGATGCGCGTTGTGGCATTGGTCGTAACGGCGTTGTGTGTCGGCGCCGAACGGAGATTTTAAGAAAATGGGAGCGTTCGGGGCGCTGGGGGCGGTCTCCGATCTTCCACAAAAGGCCGGCATCCTGGGGCCTGAGCGTGCAGATTCGCCATAGCGAACTGCGCGGCAGCGTTACGACAACTACTTCGCCGGCCGCTTCCTCTGCCCGCGCATACACCTTCACCGTGCCGCCCGCCTTCTAACGGCCTTGCACCATGATCTCATGCGTCGGCGCGTTGACCGGATATGGGACAGGACTCGAGGCGTGTTTGGTCCCTACTCTGTTGGGCTGGAGCCAGTTTGGTGCGATATTGCCACGACATTGCCACAGAAATGAGCTGAAATGACACGCTGGTTACATATGGATACTGTAAAATTCAGGGTTGAGGAATTACCAGCAAACCGGCTCACTGACGAAGAGAGATACGTTTGGCTCACGACAGGCGGCAACTTCAACTAACATGCGCACCGTCAGTTCTGGCCGCCGTCGCACAGACCGCGCTTAAGACCGCTTCCCACAGCGGTCTAGCACAAGTGTTCACCCCCCCCCTCCCGAATAATACGTACATAATTTGTCTGAGGCGCACCTTCACGCAGGCGTTACCTCTTCACATTTTTCCTTTTCACAACACGACCCGTCCAGCCGCCGTGGGAGAGGATCGGGACCGGCGCGCACGGAGAGGCAGCGGCGCGCAGCGCCCATGTCCATCGTCTGCCATGCGTCGCTGCATCTCCGTCTGCGGATCGATGCCGGTAGCGGCGGTCGACCGGGGAAAACGGCCTGAACGCGAGCAGCGGGCAAGGGCCACCGGGTTGTTCTTTATGCGGCTTTATGCTAGGCTGGATAGAACCACAGTAGACAAAGAATTTCGTAACTCGTGCTATACGGATGAGTGGGCGCATTGCGCCCCCTTGTCGGTTACGAAGCTCTGAATGTGTCTGCTGTGGTGGCTACCATTCATCTGTATCCACCAAGGGGGCACCGCAATGAACCTCGAACACAGAATTGCCGCGCGGGCACTATATGTTGTTCTCCTCTCCGTGCCGGCAGATGAAACTCTTTAGCCCAGACTACAATCACGCTCGAAGGTCTCTCTGAACAGCTGACGGCCTTGAAGGCGCGCGTTCAGCAGTTCAAGCAGTTCCTCGCGCCAAACGCCAACGCTGGAACGAACGGCAGTTGTCGTCAAGCCGCGAGGAACAAGAGCATGGCCGGGCTTAACTGTGCTCTCGATTAGCTGTCCGGAAGAAGACAGCGCCGATCTGTCATATACGCCTCATCTTCTGCTTCCCGTTTTGTAGTCCATCGCAGGAGGCCGGGAATGCCCGAAACCATCGAAGCCAAAGAGTTGCAGCTTGTCAGCATCTTTGATGACGACTATCGTTTCGAGATCCCCGAATATCAACGCCCCTATGCCTGGACAACAGAGCAGACAGGCGAACTTCTCGACGACCTACTTTACACAATGGGCCAGGTTGAGAATGTAAGTGAGGCACCCCCCTATTTCCTGGGCAGTATCGTCATCATCAAGAACGGCCTCAAACCCCAGGCGCAAATTGTCGACGGTCAACAGCGCATAACAACGCTGACGATTCTTCTTTGCGTCCTGCGTGAACTCGCATCCACAGAGAGCGACCGGAATGACACACATAGCTATATCTATGCGCCGGGCCGGGAATCTGCCGGAATTCCGGGGCACTATCGTCTCACTGTGCGCGCGCGCGACAGAGCGTTCTTTCAGAACAATATCCAGCAGATGGGAATGCTGCCCGCTCTGCTTGAGCGTCCCCCTGCAAACCTGCCCGACAGTCAGAGAAGAATGCTGGAGAATGCAAACTATCTGTTCAACTTCCTGGCTGAGCGTGAAGAGAAACAACGAAAAACCCTTACGCAGTTTCTCGCCCAGCGCTGCTATCTTGTCGTCGTTTCTACGTCAGACCAGAACTCTGCTTACCGAATTTTCTCCGTGCTGAACAGCAGAGGGTTGGACCTGTCGCCGACCGATATTCTGAAAGCGGACATAATCGGGGCATTGCCGGAAGAGATCCGTTCCCGGTACACAACGATATGGGAAGAGATCGAAGAGGACCTCGGCCGCGATCGTTTCCGAGATCTTTTTGCCCACATACGCATGATCAGCATGAAGAGCAGACCGCGTGGAACCTTACAGCAGGAGTTTCAGGACCATGTTCTCAAATCAGTGGACAGGGTGGACTTCATCGACAAGGTGCTTGAACCGTATGCCGACGCGTATAAGACTGTGACCGGCGTATCCTATGAAAGTACAGACAGCTCAGAAAAAATCAATGCGTACCTGCGCTACCTGAATCAACTCGACAACTTCGATTGGATTCCACCCGCGATGGCCTTTTACAGACGCCACCACAGGAATCCCGAAGCGCTTCTTCGCTTTGTTCAGGACCTGGAACGGCTGGCTTATGCGATGTTCATCGTACGGGCGAACGTAAATCAACGTACTTCCTGTTACGTTGACATCCTGCGCGCCATCGAACAAAAAGAGGACCTCTATGACCCTTCGTCGCCCCTTCAACTCTCGCCCCGAGAAAAGTCGGTCATCCTGAGCGCGCTGGATGGCCCCGTCTACTCCCGCACACGCGTATGCAAGACGCTGCTGCTGCGCCTTGATACGCTGTTGGCAGACCGGGGCGCCAGGTATGAGCATGCAACGATAACCATCGAGCACGTACTCCCGCGGAAGCCCGAACGGAATTCGCAATGGCTGAGAAACTTTCCTGACGAAGAGGAGCGAACAGAGTGGACCGATAGACTTGCCAACCTGGTCCTCCTGTCGCGTACGAAGAATTCAAGCGCGCAGAACTACGATTTTGAGCGCAAAAAGAGAGCATATTTCCAGAGAAGAGGGGTGGTGACATTCGCCCTCACGTCGCAGGTGCTGGCTGAGAGCGCGTGGACGCCCGAGGTGCTGCAGAGACGGCAAAGGGAGTTGATCAGTGCCCTCAAGAAAGAATGGCGCCTTGAGGGGACAGCGCCACTCCAGTCGAGGAAGGGCGGCCAGGACAAGGGCGTAGCCGCAAATTCCATTTATGAACAGACCAGACAACTCGTGCAACAAGGTCTGACCCTTGATGAAGTGGCCCGACTGCGGGGCCGGTCGAATAGTACTATTGTCGCCCATCTGGAGCGCCTACTTCAGGAGTGGGATGAAATCGACCTGCGTCCCTTGTTGCCCCCCGATCGCTTTGAGAAAATCAGAACCGCCTTCAAGCAAACGGGCGGAACTCTCATATCACCGGTCAAGGATATCCTTGGTGACGAATACTCCTATGAGGAGAGTAGGGTGGTGCAGCTCTACTTGCAACAGCAGGACCGCACAACCCAGAGCGGTCAGCCTGCTGCGACCGGCCGCCAAAGCGAGCCGTCTGCGAACGCGCCCCCGCCAACCCCTCCCGCGCAGGGAACCACTGAAAGCGCAGAACAATCTAGCCCCAGGCACCACCTGCTCAAACGACACTTCGGCTACGACGAGTTCCTGCCACTGCAGGAAGAGATTATCTCGACCGTTCTCGAGAAGAGAGATGCACTGGTTCTGATGCCTACGGGCGGGGGCAAGTCGCTGTGTTACCAACTGCCGGCGATGCATTTTGAAGGGTTGACGCTGGTCGTGTCGCCGTTGATCGCCCTCATGAAAGACCAGGTGGACGCTCTCAGGTCCAACGGCATTCCGGCCGCCTTTATCAACAGCACGCTGCCATACTCCGAGATCAATCGCGTGCAGCAGCAGGCGCAGGAGGGAGCCATAAAGCTCCTTTACGTCGCGCCCGAGAGGCTGTCGCAAACCGGATTTCAGTTCTTCCTCTCCAGGCTCAATGTAAGCTTCGTTGCCGTGGATGAGGCCCATTGCATTTCGGTATGGGGACACGATTTCCGTCCCGACTACCGCAAGCTGGGCGAGCTGCGGCGCAATCTGCCGGGCGTGCCCTTTCTGGCCCTGACGGCCACGGCGACCGAACGGGTGCGCGAGGACATCGTGGAACAGCTGCATCTGCAGGAGCCTGAACGGTTCGTCGCCAGCTTCAACCGCGCCAACCTCAGCTATACCGTGCTGCCCAAGCAGGGGGACTCCTTCGCCAGGCTTGCAGAACTGCTGCAGGAGCACAAGGGCGAGTCCGCCATCATCTACTGCACGGCCCGCAAGGATACGGAAGAGATGGCTGCGCGTCTGCGCAGCAGCGGTTTTGACGCGCAGCCCTATCATGCCGGGCTGGACGGGGACGAGCGCCGCCGGACCCAGGAGCGCTTCATACACGACCGGACCTCGATCATCGTGGCGACGATCGCGTTTGGAATGGGCATCGACAAGTCGAACATCCGGCTGCTCGTTCACTATGCCCTGCCCAAGTCGCTGGAGGGCTACTACCAGGAGACGGGCCGCGCCGGGCGCGACGGGCTGCCCAGCGACTGCGTTCTGTTCTACTCCTACGCTGACGTGTCGAAGCAGGAGTACTTCATCGAGCAGATCGAGGACGAAGTTGAAGGGCGCAACGCGCGTGAGAAGCTGGCCCGGGTCGTCGAGTTCTGCCAGTTGCAGGCGTGCCGGCGAAGATTTCTGTTGCGCTACTTCGGCGAAGAGTGGTCGAAGGGCAACTGCGGCGGCTGCGACTTCTGTCTGACGCCCAGGGAGGAGTTCGACGCCACGGAGATCGCGCAGAAAATCCTGTCGGCTGTCGTTCGCACGGGCGAGCGGTTCGGCATCGTTCACGTCGCAGACGTGCTGCGGGGTTCCAGGAAGAAGAGGGTAAAGGAGCTCAGGCACGATTCTCTCAGCGTCTATGGCGTTGTCGATGATTATTCGGCGGATGAGATCAAGGAGATAGCCGGGTTGCTGGTTGAAGAGGGACTGCTTCGCAGGGATGAAGGAGAGTACCCGACCCTGGCTGTTACTGAAGCGGGCAGGGATTTTCTGAAGAGCCGGGAGGCGTTGACTCTGGCGATGCCTAAACGTGAGGAGAGGAAAGTGTCGGCCGCCGGCCGCGCAACGCTTGATTTCGATCGGGTGTTATTCAAGGAACTGCGCACTGTGCGCGGCCGGTTGGCCGCGGAGAGAGGCGTCCCTCCTGACGTGATAGTCAGCGATGCCACACTGCAGCAGATGGCATACTACATTCCCCAGAGTCGCGACAGTCTTTCCCGAATTTCTGGCGTCAGCAACGTCAAAATGGAACAGTTCGGTGAAGCGTTTCTGTCGATCATTCGCGTTTACGCCGGTCTGCGCAATTTAGAGGAGCGGGTTAAGCCGGCCGACAACGTAGGGGAGAAGAGCGTGTCGGCTGCCGACCGCGCGGCTCTTGACTTTGACCAGGAGTTGTTCGAGGAGCTGCGCGGTTTGCGCCGCCGGTTGGCCGCGGAGAAGAGAGTCCCTGCTTTCGTGATATTCAGTGATGCCACACTCCAGCAGATGGCCTATCACTTTCCACAGAGCCGTGAGAGCTTTTCCCACATTTCAGGTGTGGGAAGGATGAAATTGGAGCAACTGGGCGAGGCATTCATTGCGGTGATCGGCAGCTACGCGCGCCAGCACGATCTGGAGGAGCGCAGCATCCCCGTTACGCGTGGAGGCAGAAAACAAAAGGTAGTACGTGAGGGCTCTACCTACGAGAAGACCAGACAGCTGTTTGAACAAGGGTTGTCTGTTGAGCAGGTAGCTAAAGAGCGGGGCCTGAGCGAGAGTAGAGTAATCGATCATCTGGAACGTCTGATAGAGGCGGGATTGGACATCGATCTGAGATCGATGTTGCCTGCGCCGGAGAAGGTCGAGGAGATCAGGAGGGCCATTGAAGAGACGGGCGGCACCTTCTTGGCGCCGGTCAAGGAATTGCTTGGCGATGAGTACACTTATGAGGAGATCAAGATGGTATGGCTTTTCTTGCGCCGCCAGGGGCAACTACCAGATTAGGCTATTGGGCGACGCTTACCTTCCCAGCCCTTTACATCCGTACATACACAGGAGGATCAGGATGTACCAGCAGATCGTGTTGGTGGGTAATTTGGGCGGAGATCCGAAGATGAAGGTGCGCTGGTAAACGAATGAATCTCCTGCCTAAAAATAGGCACGGGAGCGGGAACACCCGTAGGTCAACTGCCCTACCGGAGTCCGAAAGGACAAAAGGGAAAACAGCATGGCAGTAAAGGCAGAGGACAGGATAGCCACAATGAACGTCAGACTGCCAAGACCTGCATCCTATGACTAAAGCTAAACTGCTTGAATCTCAGTCACCAGTTGGCGTAAAATCGGCGTCCTTGGGAAAGTGGATGAAACCCAAGCCCTAAGAGAGAAAGATTACTTCATTCTTTCTCAAAAGGTTCCAGCATTCGCGTAGTGCTAGAAACGACCCGCCGAAAGGGAACAGTCTGCAAAGAGCAGAAATAAGGTGACAAACGGGGAGTCTAAGGGATGCTAAAAAAGAGATTCATTACGGATTCCAGGATTGCCTAAATGCCGAGAGGCACATGGTAACGGAGTCTCCATAGTAGTCTGAGAGAGGGAAAGCCTCTTACATGGCAAAGGGAGACAGGTATGACAGACAGAAAGACAGCGAGGTATGCGTAATGCAAATAGCCAAAACTGTTCTTGAAGTCATCCAGGAGAAAGAAAAAAGGTTATGTCAAAAATGGAAACTGGTATGCGTAATGCAAAAAGCCAAAACCATTATAAAGACATAACAACAGAAAAAATGAAATACCTGGATAAACATACTGGAGAGCCGTGTGCGATGAAAGTCGCAAGCACGGTTCGGAGGGGGGTAGTAGGAAAAGTACCGAAAGGTAACTCGCTTGCTACCTACCCTACTTTACGCAGGATGGGACGCCGGTGACTTCCTTCAGGATGGCGACGAATCGCCGCTGGAGGGCCCAGGATGGGACGACACAGGAAAAGACGATTTGGTTCAGTATTTCGGTATGGGAACGGCAGGCTGAGGCGTGCAACCAGTATCTGACGAAGGGGCAGCGTGTGCTTGTTGTCGGTGAGATGGAAGAACCGAGCACTTGGACCGACAGGGAGGGCAACACGCGCGCTTCGTTGGAAGTGCGGGCGCGGAATGTGGAGTTTCTCACCTCACGTGCAGAGGCCCAGGGCCTGACACCAGGCTCTGACCAGCCAGCAGAAGGGGGAGAAGGCGCGGACATGCCGTTTTAGTTCACAGAGGGCGGCCGGCGCGGGGAGAGGGGGCAAGAGAGACGCCTTAGAAGGGCCTTATGCTAGTTAGGAAAGGCCAGTTTCTTAATTTGCAGATAGTCATGTACGCCCAAGAGGCGGTTGATATAGATGCATAAGGTATGAGCAGTCAACTTGGTGTAGAGGCGGGCACACAAGCCCCGGAAAGTGTGTGCATGGTTGGTTTCAATCGAGAATTGAGCGCCCAGTTGACTGTTAACCGTTTCGATGATTTGGCGGACCGAGTCGTAGAGGCGACGGGCAGATGCAGAGATCTGTTTTTTCTGGTTGCTGCGCGGCTTGGTGAGCAGGCGGATGCGATTGTGTTGCCAGAGTTCATCCGCGACCGCTGCACTGATGTAGGCCTTGTCGCCGATGACGATGCGGTTGCAGTGTTCTTCCAGCAGTTCGCGACCGATAGCCAAGTCGCCGACGCTGGCAGGAGCCAGCTCGAAATCGAGGATGAGGCCACCTATCGTGATCAGCATATGGAGCTTGAAACCGAAGACCGTCATTTTTTTGGAGGAGACTTTCCCATAATTTGCCCCATGCGCAGACCAATCGCCGCGCGATTGCGGCGCCAGATGGAACTGAACCACAGGAATGGGCATACTGTCGAGTACACACTGCTCGTCCCCAAAGAGGTCCATCTGGGCCAACATCATGCGCCGCATCTCATTGATAATCCACATCAAGTTACGTCGTCGCCGGTTGAAGCGGCTCTGCTTCGGCAAGATGGGAAACTTATCCCGATGTGCCTGCATATGACTGAGTAACTCTGTTTCCACATCCCAACCCAGGCACTCGCCGATCAGACAGATGGCTATCAATTCACTATCGCTACACGCCGGTTTTGGCCCCGGCCGTCTCAGATCCGCTTTCACTACCTGGAACATGTCGTCAACGAGCACATATGCCCATAGACAGAAGTCGTCAAGATGCGCTATCATTCGCTTGGTCCTCCTGGTGAGTCGCTTTGGTTGGTCACGAACTCCAAAGTTATCTCACCAGGGGACTTTTTTCAAACGCTATCTAGCATAAGGCCCTAGAAGCATATATGAACATATAGATAGCGCGACGGGAGCGGCTCTGCGCGCGGGGTGGGACTGTCCGGAACGGCTTAGTGAAAGAGGAATGGGCAGGGATTTCCATCACCGCCGAAGACGAGCAGTTCGCTCCATGGCCTTGTGCAAAAAGGTCGTTCATTAAGCGAGCGGGAGGCATGTCATGAAGTCATCGATTCGTATTCTGGCTGCCATCGTTGTTGTGTGTGCCCTGGCCGTTGTCTTGAGAACTCCTTACGCGCTTGCGTCAACAGCTGTTGCCACGCCTGGAACTGCGGACAGGGACGCGTTGGCGGCGCTCTACCATGCGACCGACGGCGAAAACTGGACCAACAACGACAACTGGCTTTCTGATGCGCCGCTGAGCACCTGGCATGGTGTCACCACGGATGAAGACGGTCGCGTTATTGAACTCGATCTCAGAGAAAATGGGTTGAGCGGGACGATTCCATCGGAGTTGGGCAGCCTCTCCTATCTGCAAGTGCTCTACCTCCCTGGCAACGAGTTGCGCGGCAGGATTCCGCTAGAACTGGCCAGGCTCTCCAGCCTGAAAGAGATAGACCTCACATCAAACGGTTTGCGTGGGGCTATTCCACCTGAGTTCGCCAACCTTACCAATCTGATAGGACTCATCCTCTCAGACAACGCACTGCAAGGCTCGATTCCGCCAGCGCTGGGTAATCTCACCAATCTGAAATGGTTGCATCTCTGGGGCAACCAGTTAAGCGGCACGATCCCGCCAGAACTGGGCAAGCTTACCGACTTGGAAGAGTTGGATCTCTGGGGCAATCAGCTGAGCGGCACGATTCCGTCAGAATTAAGTAACCTCATCAACCTGGAGCTACTGCTCCTCTCTGAGAATCAGTTGAACGGCGCGATTCCGGCCGAGTTGAGCAACCTGACCGCCCTGAAGTTGCTATATCTCTCACAGAATCAATTGAGTGGAACGATTCCGCCGCAATTGGGCAACCTTATCAATCTGGAATGGCTGTATCTATGGGGTAACGAGTTGACTGGGACGATTCCTTCTGAGTTGGGCAACCTTATCAACCTGACGAAGTTGGCCATCGGGAGTAACAGGTTGAGGGGGACAATCCCTGCAGAACTGGGTAATCTTGCCAATATGACAGTGTTAAGTCTTTACTCGAATCAACTGAATGGCGCGGTGCCTCCAGAGTTGGGCAACCTCACCAACCTGCAAGTGCTGTCACTTTGGGATAATCAGTTGAGCGGGGCGATCCCGGCAGAACTGGGAAACCTTGCCAACCTGGAAAAGCTCTATCTCTCAGAAAACCAGTTGAGTGGAACGATCCCGGCAGAATTGGACAACCTTATCAATTTGGATGGATTGTATCTCTCCGGTAACAGGCTGAGCGGGTGCCTGCCAGAAGTATGGAAAGTTGTTGAGGAAAACGATCTCGACGAATTCGGTCTTCCCTTCTGCACCGATAGGGACGCTTTGGTCGCTTTCTACCAAGCTGCAAATGGCGCCAACTGGCTGAGGAACGACAACTGGCTGACCGACGCGCCGATCGGAACTTGGTACGGCGTCACCACTAACTTGAGTGGTCGCGTCACTGAACTGGATCTCAGCGAGAACGGACTGCGCGGCACGATTCCACCTGCGTTAGGCAGCCTCGTTTACCTCGAAACGCTGACTCTCGCCTACAACCAACTGAGCGGTTCGATCCCACCGCAACTGGGCAACCTCACAAAGCTCGACTTTCTTTCTCTCTGGGCCAACAAACTGCGCGGCACAATTCCGCCAGAACTGGGTAACCTCACCAACCTTACTTGGTTGGACCTTGAAGACAACCGCTTAACCGGTTCGATCCCGCCGCAACTGGGCAACCTGATGAATCTAGAGTGGCTCTACCTCACCAACAACCAGTTGAGCGGTTCGATTCCGCCGCAACTAGACAATCTCGTATTCCTGGAAGCGCTCTATCTCGCTGGCAATCGGCTGAGTGGATGCCTGCCCGCAGGTTGGCAAGACATCGTGGAAAACGATCTCGATGAACTCGGTCTGCATTTCTGTTCCGACAGGGACGTTCTGATCACGCTTTACCACGCTACGGACGGCGACAACTGGCTGAACAACGACAACTGGTTGACCGACGCGCCCCTCGATCAATGGCACGGCGTCGCGCTCGACGAAGACGGTCGAGTCACCGAACTTGATCTTACGCAGAACGAACTGAGTGGGAAGATTCCACCAGAACTCGCCAATCTCAGCAACCTAACAGCGTTGTACTTCGATCAAAACCAGTTGAGCGGAGAGATCCCGCCAGAGTTGGGCAGTCTTACCAAGCTGATAGTGCTCTACCTCAATGACAACCTCCTGATAGGGGAGATTCCATCAGAACTGGGCAACCTTACTAACCTGTTAGGGATCTACCTCAGTAGCAATCAGTTGGGTGGAACAATTCCCCCCGCCTTGGGCAACCTTGCCACTCTTTGGCGGCTGGATCTCTCGCAGAACGAACTGAGCGGGACGATTCCGCCAGAACTGGGCAAGCTATTCGACTTGGTACAACTGTCTCTTTGGAACAACGAACTGAGTGGGACGATCCCTCCAGCACTGGGCAATCTCGCCAACCTGGAAAAACTGCTCCTCTCGGAAAATCAGTTGAGCGGGACGATTCCGCCAGAACTGGGCAAGCTATTCGACTTGGTACAACTATCTCTTTGGAACAACGAACTGAGTGGGACGATCCCTCCAGCACTGGGCAACCTCGCCAACCTGGAGACGCTGTTCCTCTCGGAAAATCAGTTGAGCGGGACGATCCCTCCAGCATTGGGCAACCTCGCCAACCTGGAGACGCTGTTCCTCTCGGAAAATCAGTTAAGCGGGACGATTCCGCCAGAACTGGGCAAGCTATTCGACTTGGTACAACTATCTCTTTGGAACAACGAACTGAGTGGGACGATCCCTCCAGCACTGGGCAACCTCGCCAACCTGGAGACGCTGTTCCTCTCGGAAAATCAGTTAAGCGGGACGATCCCTCCAGCATTGGGCAACCTCACAAATCTCGACTTTCTTTCTCTCTGGGCCAACAAACTGCGCGGCACAATTCCGCCAGAACTGGGTAACCTCACCAACCTCACTTGGTTGGACCTTGAAGACAACCGCTTAACCGGTTCGATCCCGCCGCAACTGGGCAACCTGATGAATCTAGAGTGGCTCTACCTCACCAACAACCAGTTGAGCGGTTCGATTCCGCCGCAACTAGACAATCTCGTATTCCTGGAAGCGCTCTATCTCGCTGGCAATCGGCTGAGTGGATGCCTGCCCGCAGGTTGGCAAGACATCGTGGAAAACGATCTCGATGAACTCGGTCTGCATTTCTGTTCCGACAGGGACGTTCTGATCACGCTTTACCACGCTACGGACGGCGACAACTGGCTGAACAACGACAACTGGTTGACCGACGCGCCCCTCGATCAATGGCACGGCGTCGCGCTCGACGAAGACGGTCGAGTCACCGAACTTGATCTTACGCAGAACGAACTGAGTGGGAAGATTCCACCAGAACTCGCCAATCTCAGCAACCTAACAGCGTTGTACTTCGATCAAAACCAGTTGAGCGGAGAGATCCCGCCAGAGTTGGGCAGTCTTACCAAGCTGATAGTGCTCTACCTCAATGACAACCTCCTGATAGGGGAGATTCCATCAGAACTGGGCAACCTTACTAACCTGTTAGGGATCTACCTCAGTAGCAATCAGTTGGGTGGAACAATTCCCCCCGCCTTGGGCAACCTTGCCACTCTTTGGCGGCTGGATCTCTCGCAGAACGAACTGAGCGGGACGATTCCGCCAGAACTGGGCAAGCTATTCGACTTGGTACAACTATCTCTTTGGAACAACGAACTGAGTGGGACGATCCCTCCAGCACTGGGCAACCTCGCCAACCTGGAGACGCTGTTCCTCTCGGAAAATCAGTTGAGCGGGACGATCCCTCCAGCATTGGGCAACCTCGCCAACCTGGAGACGCTGTTCCTCTCGGAAAATCAGTTAAGCGGGACGATCCCTCCGGCACTGGGCAACCTCGTCAAACTGAAAAAACTGTTCCTGAACTCGAACCAGTTGAGTGGTCCAATCCCACCGGAATTGGGCAAGCTCACCAATTTGACAGATCTGGGCCTCTCGGAGAATAAGCTGAGCGGTACGATTCCACCGGAACTGGGCAACCTTACCAACCTGGAACTACTGTACATCAGAGAAAACCAGCTAACCGGTTGCCTGCCCGAACCCTGGAAAGACGTAGAAGAAAACGACTTCGACGAACTCGATTTGCCGTTCTGCATCGCTTCCCAATCTCCCGCCGTCCCGGAGACACTCACCCCCGCTCAGATCTTCGCCAAAGTCTCCCCCGCCATCGCCTTCGTCCACACCGAAGTCGCCACCGGCAGTGCCGTCCTCATTGAAGGGGGATACCTGGTCACCAATGCCCATGTCGTCTGGCCCTACCAGGCCGCCCGCGTTGTCTTTCCCGACGGCACAGCCTTCGATCAGGTGCCTCTCAAAGGTTGGGACCTTTTGGCAGACTTGGCCCTGCTCGGCCCGATCGACGCCCCCGCGCAGCCCCTGGCATTGCTTGATGGCGAAAACATCCCCATCGGCTCGGACGTCTATCTCATCGGCTACCCGGCCGAGGTTGAAATCTATCCCCAGCCCACGATTGCTCGCGGTATCCTTTCGCGTCTGCGCGAGTGGGAGCCAGTCGGCATTACCTATCTCCAGACCGATGCCTCGATCGCCGGGGGACAGAGCGGCGGCGCGCTTGTCTCCGATAAGGGCGACGTGATCGGCATCAGCGGCTTCATTATATCCGAGGGGGAGTTCGCGCTCGTCGCCTCCTCCGCCGATATCCTGCCTCGTATCCGCCAACTGCTCGCCGGCGAGGATCCTTCCGGCCTTGGCGACCGCCGCCTGCCTTTGGAGGGAGGCTTTACCACCCACTTTTTGACGTCGCAAAACTTTGGGGACGCTTACATAATCAACCAACCTGCCGGCTCCGCCATCGAAGTCAAATTGAGTGGCGATGATAGTGCCAGATTCCAGATCTTCGACTCCTATAGCTTCGAGCTCACAGCCGGCGAGACTGCTTCAGCTTCATCTGTTACGCTCAGCAATGGGCCCTATTTCCTGGTCTTGTCAGAGACGCCGGAAGTGTTCACCTTAACCGCGAACCACCCGCTAACGTGGTTTGACGACCCCGACAGCGGCCGGCAGATCCGAATAGGCCAGTCCCTCCCCGGCAACATCGACTTCCCAGCCGATTTCGATTACTTCCTCCTCCATTTGGAAAAAGGCGAGGCGGTCGAGGTTGTAGCGCGTTCAGCCCTGATCGACCCTTCTCTTTTCATAGTGCACTTGGGCGCGCCGTCAGAGGAATGGATCGGAGACGATGACAGCGGCGGCGGCCTCTTCGGGCTGGATGCAAGGATCTTTTTCCAGGCGCCTGAAACGGGCGAGTACGCCGTTGGCGTCTTTGACGCCTTCGGGATCGCACCCGGCGGTTACGTCATCTCTGTGGCGCGGGCGCAATCTACGGATGCGCCGGCCGCCCAGGTCCCGATGGTGACCATCAAGACTCACATGAACGTGCGCCAAGGACCGGGCACCAACTACCCTGTCATCGACACCGCCGCGCCGGGCGAAACGTACCGCATCACCGGCAAGAGTCCCGGCCGCGGCGACTGGTGGCAGATCAGTTACAAGGGGCGTACTGCGTGGGTTTACGCTCCCTTAGTGACCGCCACTGACGCTGAAAGCGTGCAGGTCGTAGCCACGCCCGTTCCATGATCGCTTCTTCCGCGTTGTACAGCGGCATATTTGAAAAGCGTCTATCCAGGGTGGGCCGGTGACTTTCGGTTTCTGATTTCTTGCGGAGCGAGACGTGAGATGTAGTTACCAAAAGCCGCCCACCAGAGACGGATGACTGCAGTGCAGATATGGGACCTCGACCAACTCAAAACCCGGATAGGAAGGACACGCCCCCGGAGGCCTCTGCGGCGGCGGCTGTACGATATGCCGGCTTGGGATTCCTGGTGGGGTTCCTGCTGTGCGCGGTCCTGGCAGGGGCTCTGGTGTGGCAGTTGCGCCGGCCTACGCCGCCCCCGATCGTGCTGCATCCGCCACCAACGGCGGCCCCTACGGAGACGCCGGCGCCGACCGCTACGCCCGGTCCGCTTGTCGTCTTCGTGAGCGGCGGCGTGCAGAGCCCGGATATGTATGAGTTGCCGGCTGGGGCCCGCGTGGGCGATGCGCTGGCCAGGGCCGGCGGTCTGCTTACCGATGTGGACCCGGCGCTCGTCAACCAGGCGGAGCTGCTTTTCGACGGCGCGCAGGTTCATGTGCCCTTGCCTCAATCCCCGGGGGCGGATGCCGCGCCAACAACCGGGACACCCTCTGCAGTCCTGTCGGGTCAATCGTCCTCGGCGGCCGCCGGGGCGACACGTAACGCGTCAAGCGGCGGGCTCATCAACGTCAACACGGCATCGCTGGAGGAGCTCACGGCACTTCCCGGCATTGGCCCGAGCAAAGCCGCGGCCATTATTGCTGAGCGGCCCTTCGATTCGGTCGAAGAGTTGGAGCGGGTGCCCGGCATTGGCCCCAAAACCGTGGCGACCCTCGCGCCGCTTGTTGCTGTTCGGGACTAGCTGCGCTGCGCGCGCACGGCGAAACGGAAGAAAGTGGGCGGTGGGTTGAGCAGAAGGGCGAGGCAGAGGCTCTTTCGCCAGGTCCAGACCAGGCGACGGCAAGGGGATTCGTCTTGCTGTGATACGTCAGGCGAAGCGTGCAACGAACTTTCTTGGGACTGCCGTCGCGTGTTTCCACCAGGCAGCGGCGATAAACTGCACGGCCTCGAAGGAGTCGAAGTCGTCTTCTGTCCAGAAGGCCGTGCTGAGAGAACCGAATGCGGCGGTTTAGTCTGGGGAGAGTGCGGCCGGCGGCCCCTCTTTGTGGCGTATGCTGGCTTGTCGGTAGTCGATATGAGCCGTTCGAGCTTGCTCAAAGGGTGAGAGCTCTTCCCGTGCCTGGTTTGGCGCTTGGCGTGGAGGGATGTGCGGTGTCCATATGGGCTGGCTGGGTTGACGTTTTTTCGTCGGTTTATGTTTCTGTTCCCAGCATTGCCGGCATTCCTTGTGTTTGTCGGCCTTGTCCGGGGGGACCTCCTTGCCGCAATCGCACAACTTGGGCGGCGGCGGTGTCAGGGTCTTTTCTTGCTGGATCTGTTGGGGGGTACGTGTCAAGGCCTGGCCGGTGGGGTCTACGATACAAAATGAGGGAATCTCCAGCCTGTGGGAGTTGAATGCCTGGCCGAGGCCGTAGCCAATATCATTGGTTAGCCAGGCTGGATCAAAGAGACTCTGTGCCTCAATGGTGAAGGAGAGGCCGTCATATGCGATTCCGCGTGTTTCGTGAATCCACGCGGCAAAGTGCGAGTCCGGCATCTCGGAAAGGAATTGTTGTATGATGCTTTCCCAGATGTGGGCCGGGTTGAGTTCTGCCTGGGGCGTCGGCGGTGCGCTGCCGTTCGAATTTGCCTCCTCCCCACTTTTAAGAAAAGGACCTGGCCCTTTTTCAGAAGATTTTTCTTTCATGGGTTTAGATCTACTCTTTATAATCTCTTTAGGGTGCAGACCAGATCCCCTGTTTAGGTGCAGGCCAGATCCTCTATCGACGTCGCTTAGGTGCAGACCAGATCCCCTATCATTGGTGTAGACCGGTTCACCTATAACAGGTGCAGACCAATGCATCTTACTGCGCTTGTGTTCGGCCAGAAGTTCCCTGCGCTCGTCGCACATGGGGGGCGCTTTCTTGGGGGGAATCGGCTGTATGTCGTGGGCGATTTCGTAGAGGTCCACGGCGTCCGGAATCCGGTAAATGTAGCCCTTGCCCTTCGCGCGCTTTCGGCGCTGGAGGATTCCGGCTTCAACGAGGCGCTTGATGGCAGCCTTGATCGTGCGTACCGATAAATCTAGCTCTTTTGCCAGTGTTGTCTGATTGGGAAAGCAGGTGCGGTACGTCTCGGGATTTGTCGTGTCCCGGTGGGCGCGCTCGGCAAGGTCGAGAAGGATGGTCTTTTCTGCGCCCTTGCACTTTGTAAGGATGCCGTATTTGCGTACCTCATGCACGATGCTGACGTATCGCTCCGATTTCGCAAGCTTGTCGGATTCACGGGAGCGTCTTTTCGTGTCGTAGGTCATTGGAGCACCTCCTTTACGGCGGCACCCTGGCGGTCCGGTTGGTTTGTTGCGTGGTTGGGTTTTGTGTTTTGCGCTGCGCGCGCGAACCGGGTAGAATACATTTGTTGGTGTATCCTTTTATCATTATTGGTGAAAGGGTCTGTGGGGTGGGGGGCGCTGTGGGGCAGCGTCCCTTGCTTTACCCTTTCATGTTTTGTGTCGCCAACTCCGGCGACATGAAATTACCCTGAGAGCCTCTTGGTTTCGCCCTGCTTGTACACCCATTCGACCTGCATACCAAACGCTTCGCCGGCTTGGTCTTTCGCTGATTGGCGCGGAGTGGTGGCTGTACGGGCTGCGGGTTTATGCGTTCTCCTGAAAATGGATGCGCGTTGCGGCATTGGTCGTAACGGCGTTGTGTGTCGGCGCTGAACGGAATTTTTCAGAAAATGGGAGCGTTCGGGGCGCCGGTTTTGGCCTCTGATGTCCCATAAAGAGCCGGAATCCTGGGGCCTAGGCGCCGGCGCTGTCCAGCCAGGCCGGCGCCTAGGCGGTCGTATACTCTCGGGGGGCGCAGACCGGTAAAGGGTACATCCCCTTAGAGGCGTAAAGGGAGAGGGCATCCGGCATGATGGAGGCGGTTATGGCTGGCAATGTCTCTCAGGTGGACCATCACCCCATCTGCCGATATCACCATCACTTTACTGTCTGGGTTCGGAAGTAGTCGCCACGTAACCCCTTCCTATTCCTCGGGCACCTGCACCATCGCTTCAGTCTCTTTCTCATCCGCTATCACCACCTCCGTCCCGTACTCCAACACCAGCCGTTGCAAGGTGTTGGCTGAAATTGGCACAGTTGTTATCAACTCGCTTTTCAACTTAATCCATTCGTCCTTTACCTCCTCTAGTATATCTCACCCTATTTTGGGATGCAAGCCCACAATAGACGTTTTTTGGGAGAATTTATAATATATGCTATAGTCTGAAAACTGTATATAAGATGTAAGAAAACAAATCAAGTGAATGATTTGGAAAACATACGAATGATATATGGTTCCCCTATGGAATTATCTGGCGACTACTGGCAGCGTGTCAAGAGTGTCCGCGAGGTTAGCGGATTGACGCAGACGCAGTTTGCCAAGCAGATTGGCGTCTCTTTTGCCACCGTCAATCGCTGGGAGAATAGACAGACCCGGCCTAGCGCTTTAGCTTGGTCGCGTATTCTCGATCTTGAGCGGTCGCAAGCAGACCAGACGATCCCAGAGCCCGCCTCTCGACAACAACCTGCGCCGGTGACACTTCCGGGCATAGACTTTGCAGCCGACCCGGAAGCTGTCGCGGCCGTTGTCGAGGCACATCGTCTCACGTACGGTCATCTTTTCAACTCCGCCTTTGCCATTGAGACATCGCTGATCGATCCCCTCCCGCACCAGCGTATTGCCGTGTACCAGCGAATGCTGAATCAGTCACCCCTCCGTTTCCTGCTGGCAGATGATGCCGGCGCTGGCAAGACAATTATGACCGGTCTGTATGTAAGGGAGATGCTTTCGAGAAGGCTCATCCGTCGCATCCTGATAGTGCCCCCGGCCGGCCTGGTCGGGAACTGGGAGCGTGAACTCAGGACGCTCTTTCGTCTCCAGTTTCACATTGCCAGCGGGTCGGATGCCCGCGCCGGCAATCCCTTCACCGGCCCTGACAGTGACCGCTTGATCGTCAGTCTCGATACGTTGGCCGGGGAGCGCATGTTCGCTCGCCTCAAAGACCCCGAGACGACCCCCTATGATCTGGTCGTCTTCGACGAGGTCCACAAACTGTCGGCGAACCGAGAGCAAGACCTGCGCGTGCGCAAGACGGACCGCTACCGCCTTGCCGAGGCCATCGCCGGAGCGGAAACCGACGGCGAGCGCTGGAGGTTGCCCTGGTCGGCGCATCACCTGCTCCTTCTCACCGCCACCCCTCACATGGGCAAGGAGTACCCCTACTTTTCTCTCTGGCGCCTGCTGCTGCCTGATACGCTTTCGACGCCAGAAGCCTTTGCCGACTTTCCCCGGGAGTCGCGGCGCAGGCACTTCATTCGCCGCACCAAGGAAGAGATGGTCCGCTTAGATGAAAAACCGCTCTATCCCCGGAGAAATTGCGACACGTTGAGCTACGAACTAACGCAGGGACCGGGCAGCGAGCAAGAACTCTACGACGAGACAACAGACTACATAGCGAACTACTACAACAGGGCCAAATTTTTGAACCGGTCCGCGGCCCGCTTGGCAATGGGCGTGTTCCAGCGCAGACTCGCCAGTTCCACCTACGCGCTGATGCGCTCGTTTGAGCGGCGCAAGCAGAAACTGGAGGTCCTGATCGATGACATCAGGAGCGGTCGACTGAGCGAAGTGCAGTTGGGCCTCCAGCAGAACGTGCTCGATGGCCTTGACGATGTCTTTGAAACGCGGACTTCCGACGAATCTGCTGCGGGTGAGGATGGAGGAGAGGAGCAGGAGGAGGAGTTTGAGGAAGAAGCCCTGGCGGGGACCGTGGCGGTCAATCTGGCTGAACTGGAGGTAGAGCGTCAGAGGGTTGAAGAGTTGCTGGACAAAGCGCGCACCCTCTACGAAGCAGGAGAAGAGTCCAAGTTTGAAAAGCTGCAGAGCGTCTTGCGCGACCCTGAATACGTCGACGAAAAGCTGATCATCTTCACCGAGCATCGCGACACGGCAGACTTTCTGATTCGAAGACTTGAGGGTCTCGGCTTCACCGGGCGAATCGCCCTCATCCACGGCGGCATGCCATACCAGGAGCGTGAGCGGCAGGTCGAGTTCTTCCGCCGCTCCGCCGCGGACGACGGGGCCAACTATCTCGTCGCCACCGACGCCGCCGGCGAAGGCATCAATCTCCAGTTCTGCTGGCGGATGGTGAACTACGACATCCCCTGGAACCCTGCCCGCCTGGAGCAGCGCATGGGCCGCATCCATCGTTACGGCCAGAAACGCGATCCGGTTGTCATCGTTAACCTGGTGGCCGGCGCGACCCGAGAAGGCCGGGTGATGAAGACGCTGCTGGAGAAGCTGGAAACGATTCGGCGCCAGTTGGGGTCCGACAAAGTGTTCGACGTCATCGGCCGCCTGTTCCAGGACGTGTCGTTCGGCGACTATCTCGCGCAAGCGGCCGCGGGGGATGAGAGGGAGGCCATCCGCCATATAGAAGGGAGCCTGACCAGCGAGCAAGTCATGGCGCTCGAGCAGAGGGAGCGTTCGCTCTACGGAGAAGGAGGCGAAGTGCGTCGGGCCCTGCCCCAACTGCGGCAGCAAACTGAGGAGGAGTACTACCGGCGCCTCATACCGGGGTATGTTCGTCGCTTTGTCGAAAGGGCGGCGCCGCTGCTCGACCTGCGCATAGAAGGAGACCCGGAGGAGGAGTTCGCGCTGGCGGCGACCCAGCCCCGTGCGCTCGACTCCTTGCTCACGGCCCTGGAAACCTATCCGCCCGGGGCCCGCAACCGTCTGACAGTGCATAAACCGGATCTCCACGGGAATGCAGTCTGGTTGCACCCGGGCGAACCGGTCTTTGACCGCCTGGCCCAGACCGTCATCGTCCGGCACGGCGAACAAGGGCTGAAGGGCGCGGTCTTCATCGACCCCTACGCGGAGGAACCGTACCTGCTGCACGTGGCGCTGGCTTCAGTAGAGCAGGAGGCGATCTCAAGGGAGGACGGAACGACCGCGGTCGGCGCAAGGCTCTTGGAGTCACTCCTTGTTGGACTGCGACAGAATGCGGAGGGATTGATCGATGAGTGGCCGGTGGAGCGCCTGCTTTTGCTCAGGGGCGCACCCGGATTCGCGCCGGGCCGGGAACCGCTGGCCGCGCTGGCGCGCAACTTGGTCGCGCAGGCGGGGGAGTTCGCACACAACCAGGTTCTCGAGCAGATCGTGCAGGCGCAGCGGCAGCGCATACGGGACGACCTGCCCGCCCGCCAGGCGTACATCAGCCGCGGCTATGACTTCCAGGCGGCTGAACTGGCCGCGCGGCGTGCTAATCTCGTCGCCGACTTGCGCGCGGGCGACCAAAATGCCCGGCGGGAGCTGGACAGGGTCAAAGAGCGCCAGCGCAGTCTCAACGCGGCGCGCCGTCGCCGCTTGGCCGAACTCGAGGCGGAAGCGGACAACGTGCGCGCCGGCGAGTTTGAATTTCTCGCCCACGCGCTCGTCGTGCCGGCACGCGATCCGGAGATTGTCGAGCAGTTCGACGTGCAGGTGGAAAGGGTGGCGATGGAGGTGGCAACGTCCTTTGAGGAGAGCCGCGGCGCGCACGTGCAGGATGTTTCGCGGCCGGAGATGGCGCGCCGCGCCGGCCTGCCCGACTGGCCGGGGTTCGACATCCTGTCCGTGGATTATGGGAGCGAGGACCGCAACATCGAGGTCAAGGGCCGCGCCCGCGCGGGCGCGGTTGAGATCACCGACAACGAGTGGGCCGCGGCCTGTAACCTGCGCGGCGACTACTGGTTGTACGTCGTTTTCGACTGCGCCACGTCTCATCCCCGCCTCGTGCGTGTGCGCGACCCGTTCGGCAAGCTGCTTGCCAACAGCCGGGCGTCGAATTCGTATGCCGTCAACGCCGAGGCACTTTATGGGGCCGCCGAACAGTAATAGTAAAGCGCAATGGAATTCTATTTGAGAAATTGGTGATACGATCTTGTCGATGAGGTGATTGATGCCAGTGGAATGGAACAAACTTCGTTCTTGGGACGGTTCGCAAGCTGCAGCGTTTGAGATGCTGATCTGCCAGTTGGCGGAATACGAGAAAGTGCCGAAGGGGAGCACGTTCGTAAAAAAGGGCGCGCCCGATGCCGGCGTAGAGTGTTATTGGCAACTCCCGGATGGCCGGGAGCTTGGTTGGCAGGCGAAGTTCTTCACTGCCTCACCGACACCGCAACAGTGGACGCAGGTGGACTCCTCGGTGAAGAATGCCCTCGATAAACATCTCAATCTACAAGACTATACAATCTGTATGGCTGTTGACCGTCCGGACGCGAGGATCGAAGGTGAGAAGTCCTTTCTTGATCGATGGAACGACCGCGTAAAGAAATGGGTAGAGTGGGCCACTGAGAGAAACATGTGTGTCGACTTTTCTTTCTGGGGAACTCACGAAATAGTAGAGAGACTGTCTCGCGCAGAGCATCAAGGCAGGCACTTTTTCTGGTTTCATGAGGAATTCTTGTCGCCAACTTGGTTTCAGCAGCATTTGGATGAAGTGATTGCGGCAATCCACCCTCGCTATACGCCTGAACTGAACGTACAACTTCCATTATCGGCTGTGTTCGATGGTCTGAGTCGATCCCCTGAATTCCTTGCGAGCTTCCAAGAAGTGTACGGAGACATTGGAAAGGCTTGGCCCAAAGGCTCCCTGAGAATTGTCGAAGAGTTCGCTTCTGACGACTGTGCAAATCTTCAAGAAAGACTTCATGCCCTAATCATGACGGCGAAGAGTTTCGACAAGCAAGGGATAGAACCCATTGACTGGTCTGAGATGGTAGGTCAGGCAAGAGAAGCGCTCGAGTCAATTTATAAGATTGAGCGTCTCATAGAGAATCGCGAGCCAAACCAACCTGAAGATGCTGGGAAGGCAGAGCAGGGCTCTGGTGCGTCTTCCACACGAGACAGACTGGCCCACGCGCAATACAATTTCAGGCACATGCGAGAAAAACTCCGGGCTTTCGATTTATTCGCTAACTCTAACCCTGCAATGCAAGCGAACAGACCGGCGCTGCTTCTTGTCGGAGATGCCGGAACGGGGAAAACACACCTTTTTGGCGACGACGCCCGGAATCACGTTGGATCTGGTGCTCCGGCCGTTTTGCTTCTTGGGAACCGATTTCGCAATGAAGAACCGTGGGGCCAGATTCTGCGTATGCTCGGTCTCTCGTGTACGAGAGATGATTTTCTCGGTGCAATACAAACAGCCGCACAGATCGTCGGAAGACGAGCAGTTATATTTATTGACGCCCTCAATGAAGGCGAAGGCCGTCTTATGTGGGAAGAGTGGCTTCCTTCCATGTTGGAATGTCTTGAGCGCTATCCATGGATTGCAATTGCCGTAAGCGTCCGCAGTTCCTATGAGGAATTGATAATCCGAGAAGGCTTGGTGCCCGACAAGCTGATTAAGCTCGTCCATAGAGGTTTCGCTGGCCAAGAATACGATGCTGCAAAAGAATATTTCGAATACTATGGAATCCAACTGCCCGCTACGCCGATGCTGACACCCGAGTTTCAGAATCCCCTGTTCCTTCGCTGTTTCTGCCAAGGACTTCACAATAGAGGCATGTCAAGGATCCCGACAGGAATACGAGGAATTTCGTCGGTGTTTGACTTCTTCCTTGATTCTGTAAACGAGAAACTGTCGAAGGCTGAATTATTAGACTACGATCGAAAATCCCGTCTCGTCTCACGAGCCACGGGCAAACTGGCTGGGTGGATTTCTCGGGAAAATGAGTACATGATTCCACGTGAAGAAGCCAGAACGATGTGCGACAGTATTCTTCCCAATCGAGGTTATGAAGAGTCCCTATTCCGACACTTGCTTTCCGAGGGAGTTCTCACCGAAACGGCCTATTATGATGACAAATCCGAACTTCAAGAAATGATCATGTTCTCATACGAGCGCCTGACGGATCATCTGGTTATGCGTAAGCTTATTGACGAACACGTTGACCCGCAGAGACCGGATGCGGCGTTTGTTGAAGGTCAGCCTCTTGGGGGGTACTTTAAGGACGAGAATGCCTGTTGGCACAATCGGGGATTGATGGACGCCCTGGCGATTCAGGGACCTGAGGTTCTCACACGGGAGATATTTGAACTCATTCCGAGTGTTAAGGACTCACGCCCGGTGTGTGAGGCATTCATCAAGAGTCTGATCTGGCGCGATCCAGATACATTTTCCGAAGAGTGCCTACCATATATCAATGCTCACATTGCAAGCAAACGCAGTCTGAATAGCGAGTTTCTAAACACAATCTTGATGATTGCACCCATCCCCAGTCACCCTTTCAATGCGGATTTCCTGCACTCCACGCTACTCGATCAGGAAATGGCGGAGAGGGACGCGTGGTGGTCTATCTTTTTGCATGACAATTATGGGGAGAAGGGCTCTATAGAGCGCCTAATCGACTGGGCTTGGTCTGGTACCGACAAGACCCACATTTCAGATGAATCAATACGATTGGTGGGAACGGCACTGGTCTGGTTCCTTACGACATCGCACCGATTCCTGCGAGACCGGGTGACAAAGGCGCTCGTATCGCTTTTCGTTGATCGAATTAACGTCTTGTGCCAACTGATTCCTGCTTTCGTTGACGTCAACGATCTGTATGTCTTGGAGCGACTCTATGCTGTAGCCTACGGCTGCGCGTTACGGAGTAATGATGCCAAGGCGAAGGCATCATTGGCGCAACTAGTGTACGACTTGGTGTTCAGAGATGGCACACCGCCATGTCACATTCTCCTGCGGGATTATGCAAGAGGCGTTGTTGAAGTAGCCCTAAGTGAAGAAGTGGAATTGGAGATTGACAAGAGAAGGATTAGGCCCCCATACAAGAGTGAATGGCCTTTGGTAATTCCCCCAGAAGAGGATCTGGAGAAGTACGGGGAATGGAACAGTGAGACATCTGAGGAAGAGCGGGCGTTAAACTCAATCTATTTCTCAGTGATGGGGTACGGAGACTTCGCCAGATATGTAATTGGTTGCGAGCACAAGAGCCTTCCGTGGTCGAATCGTCGACTGGATGAAGATCGTCTTCCAACACCAAAGGAGCAGTTCGAAGCCTTTGAGAAATCGCTGACGGAGTGTCAAAGAGAGGCATGGCTTCGCTATCAGAATGTTCGACATCTGGTGGAGCAACTCCGTGAGAGGTTGGACAATGCACCGGGGACGTCTCCGGAGGACGCTCAGGGAATTGCCGTAGTCCTGTCTACGGAACTTGAAAGGGAAGAACGCAGGTTTCGAAGAACTTTGGGGATGAAGAAGGCGAATGTTCTCTCCGAAGTGGTCCTGCCATACTTGGACGACCCGCCTGCCGAGCAAGACGAATTTGTCCTTCCCCCTAGCATTGCTCAACGCTGGATCTTCAAGCGCGTGCTTGACTTAGGCTGGACCCCGGAACGATTTGGAAAATTTGATCGGCATCGAAGCCGATATGGCAATTATTACCGATCAGCCAACAAACCGGAGCGAATCGGCAAGAAATACCAGTGGATTGCATACCATGAGTTTCTTGCTCACTTGGCGGATAATCTCGAGTTCCGAGAGAGCTCCTGGTCTGAAAAGGCAGACGTCTACAATGGCCCGTGGCAACTAGGGATTCGTGACATTGATTCATCATCCCTGCTGAGACGTACCTATCGGAGTCACTCAGATCCTAACGTCAAGTCATGGTGGGCTCCAACTCAATATGATGCTTGGGAAAAAGAATTAGACGAGACTCAGTGGCTGAAGCGTGTTGACTTGCTTCCCTCCTTAACATCGCTTCCGATCGTAACCGATCCACAGACTGGTCGCGAATGGTTTGTGCTTAAGTGTTTCTACGATTGGGAGGAACCGACGCCACCCGAAGTAGACAAGTACGATGTAAGCCGACGACATATTTGGTATAGCCTGAGTGCCTATATGGTTAAGTCTGATGACGAAGAAAACCTCTGTAGTTGGGCTCAAAAGCACCACTTCAAGAGCCACTGGATGCCTGAGTCACAGCCACAGATAGAGGTTTTCCTAGGGGAATTCTTCAGATTACCTGCCTTTGAATACTTTGACAATCCTTACAACGGCCGAAATGGTTGGACAAGGGGAAACGACAATCAACACTCCTTACCGTGTGATGTCCTTGTAACTACAGATTTCTATTTGCATGAGGCCGAACTCTACGATTGTTCGATTGAAGACACGATCTCTATCGCATTGCCGGCCAAGTGGCTTGTTGAAAAGATGAGGCTTTCGTGGCGTGGCAACGACGGGCTTTTCTATGATCGGGTGGGAAACATGGTGGCTCAAGATCCTTCAATAAGAATGGCAGGACCTCAAGCTTTGCTGATGGACAAAAATCTTCTGTCGGAGTTTCTGAACTCCAAAGGGTATCGGCTAGTGTGGATAGTTCGGGGTGAGAAAAACATTCGAGGAGACAGGCGAAGAGGCGAGGACATGCCAGGTTGGATGGAGATAAGTGGATATATGAGAATGAAAGATGGTCAGGCTTTCGGCGAAGCAAAGATCTTCTGGTGCATGCCACAATTAGAGCCTGAGAGAATGCGCACGATCAGCATTCTCTGAAGGGTACATCGATAGCGATCAATCTGCCCTGTGTGGATATTGTAGTTTGAAAGGAAGGTAGTAAGCATGAACCGCTTGGCCTGATGACAGAACACAGATGATAGTCGATAGGAGGAGACAACATGAGCCAACTGAGCCTGCTGACCGGCGTTTACGCTGATGTCGAAGCATACGGTGTGCTGATCGACAGCGTAATAGAACAGTTGGGGCGGGGACAGGCTGACCCGACCGATCCGGATCAGAAGAAGTTGGCGCAACTTTTCGTTGATGCCAGCGATTACGGTCTGGCGTCGCAGTCCCTTGAAGCTTTGACTTTGGGCAGCCTGCTCAGGACAAGCACCGCTGAACCTATGGCGAACTTGAAACTGCTTGACGAACGACTTCAGAGCGGTGGCGTGGATCAGGCGTATCTGAGGCAACTCGAGGAACTCACAAACGAACTGGAACAGAAGCGGGTGGATATTGCCCGCCAGCTACGGGGTCATTGATGGTCGAGAGACACTTGATGGGTTATTTAGCCAACTACTGGAGCGGGCGCGGGAGGGGCTTCTTGTTGTGCAAGGAGCGATTGCGGACAATTACGATGGCTTGTGATAGATCAGAATGAATGGCGGGCTTATTTTTCAAGGCGACATTCCTGTGGGAGAAGATACCGAAAATGGTTGAGCTTGTATTAAAGATACCCGCAATCGAAAAACTATTGGACTATCTTGTCAGTGGCATTGGGGCGACTGCCGGACCCCTCCTTCTCCCCTGGCGAGCACATATGGAGGGGAAAGCGGATCGCATATCTGCCAGATATTATGCCGACGCCCTGCCGATTATTGCACAGGCTCAGGCTGATGCACGGCAGTATCTGGTTGCACCAGACGCAGATGTGCAAGGGAGGGTTGAAATTACGCACGAGCACATAGAGCAGCTAATCGAATTCCAAGGGCTGAAACGACTCGCCAATATCGCATCGGTTGTGGAAAATGCTGCAGAGGAGCTCAGCGATCAGGAGGTTCCCGACCGCGAACCCGACCATGACTGGACAACTCGCTTCTTCGACTGTGTCCAGGACGTTTCGTCTGAGCATATGCAGAAACTATGGGCCAAAGTTCTGTCTGGGGAAGTGGAAAGCCCCGGACGGACTTCGCTTCGCGCGCTCGACACTCTCAGAAACATGACGAAACGAGACGCCAAACTATTCGAGGGAACCGCCGGTTTTGTTATAGGAGGCGATTTCATTTACTACGACTTTGTAGAAGGACGCCATAACGCTATTGGATTCGATGTCTTGCTTCATCTTCAGAATTGCGGTCTGATAAACGCCGGGCCGTTATTGGAAAGAACGCTCTCTTGGAAGGATGAAGAGGAACTGTTTTTGCCGTATCTGGCTGGGGCTTTGCGGATAACTAAAGGTCAAAACTCTCTGGAAGAATTTGGTATACCTGGAGCCCTGCTAACAACTGCTGGCAAGGAACTGTTCTGCGTTGTTCAAGGCACAGAGCAAATGGCGTACTTACAAAACTTTTCCAGTTTTCTCCACATGAAAGGGATCCAATTGTCGTTTGTTCAAGGCGTCGAATCTTTGCTCGATGGCAGTACCAGATACGCCAACCGCACGCCAATAAAACCAAAACCCATACAACCAGGGATGCCGGTCCGATGACAGACAAGCGCCTGATCGAAGTCGCCTTCCCCCTGAAGCAGACCTCCCTCGACTCCGTACACGAAAAAAACGTCCGCCACGGGCACATCTCCACTCTCCACATCTGGCCGGCGCGTAGACCGCTCGCCGCCGCACGCGCCGCTCTGATCGCGACGTTGCTGTCCGACCCGGACGACCCCGAGAAGCGCAAGGAGATCCTGGAACGAATGGCCGGTCGCGTCGTCGAAAAGGTCGAACGGCGACGTATCAACGGGCGACCGGTCGAGAAGGTGAAGGAGGAGACGGTCGGCGGCATCCTCCACTGGGGACGAGAAAACGGTTCGGACCTGCAATGGTTCCGCGACGAGATCCGCAAAGCCTACGGCGGACGCGCGCCTAAGGTGCTGGACCCGTTCGCCGGCGGCGGCGCCATCCCGCTTGAGGCGATGCGCCTCGGTTGTGAAGTTACCGCCATGGACATCAACCCGGTCGCCTGGTTCATCCTCAAATGCACGCTCGAATACCCGCAGAAGCTGGCCGGGCAGACGCGGCCGCTGCCCGAGTTCGCGCTGCGCGACCGCGAGTTCATGGATTCGTTCCTCAAGAGCAAGGGGTTCAAGGGCGCCAGCCTGCGTACAATTCTGGAGCGGCTCGGCCACGGCGAGGGCGAGACCCAGCTTGAATTCCTCAGCCACGAGGATCCGATCTTCGAGGCGGATCTTGCCTGGCAGGTGCGCGCTTGGGGGCGTTGGGTGCTGGCCAGGGCGCGCAAACAGCTGGCATCCTACTACCCGACCTATGCCGAGTTCGGTCCGTTAACGCCTGGCAGCGAAGACGCGCCGCGCCCATTGCGGCTGCTGGAGACCGATGCCGAAGGCGTGGCCCAACTCGACCCGCTCAACGCCGGGTATAACGAAACCTATCTGCGTGACCCGCGCAATCCCCGCTGGATCGCCAAGCCGACCGTGGCCTATCTGTGGGCGCGTATCGTGACCTGCAAGCAGTGCCGCGCCATGCTGGCCCTGCTCAAGACGCGCTGGCTGTGCAAGAAGGAGCGCAAGCGCGTCCTGCTGACGATGGAGCCGGATGCCGGGCGCACAGGCGTCGTCTTCGGGGTTGAGGCCGACGTCCCGCGCGTCGGCGGCAACGCGGCGCAGCGGCGGGAACACGATAAACGCATCGGCGGCGGCACCATGTCGCGCACCGGCGCAACCTGCCCCTGCTGCGGCGTCATCATGACCATGCAGGATATCCGCCTGGAGGGGCGGGCGGGGCGGTTGGGCGCGGTTATGACCGCCGTTGTCGTCAACGGGCCGAAGGGCAAGGAGTACCGCCTGCCGACGGAGCATGAGCTGTCAGCGGCGGAAGTGACAGAGGAGCAGTTGCAGGCGTTGTACGCCGACATTCCGTTCGGGCTGCCGGAAGAACCGACCCCGACCAAGACCCAGTTTTCTGGTGTATACAACTATGGCTTCGACACTTGGCGTAAGCTGTTTACGAATCGGCAACTCTTAGCAATCGGAGCCCTCATTGGGCCTATCAGAAGTATCCGAACCGTTAGTGCCCTTCAAGATGAATCCGATTGGGCAATTGCAACGACCTTGATGCTTTCAGTTTGCCTGGACAGAGCGATCAATTATTTGAGTACCCTTTGTTTATGGGAGTCGGTTGCATCCGAAGTTAAACAGACCTTTTTGCGTTTTGCGCTGCCGATTACTTGGGATTTCGCTGAAGGAAACCCGCTTGCCACGGTGGACAGGTTTTTTGCGGGCGGAGTCACGAATGTTAGCAGGGTCCTTGATTCCTTGGGAACTGCTGTCTCCCAGGATTGTGACTCACCAAGAGTGTTGTGCCAGAGCGCAATCGTGCCGGTTGAAGAGCATGACTTGGTTGTTACCGATCCTCCGTACTACGATGCAATACCTTACTCTGACTTGATGGACTTCTTCTACGTTTGGCTGCGCCGTACATTACATGGCATTTCACCGGAAATCGACAAATCATTCAAGGATCTGCTAGGACCCAAATGGAGCAGTATCGATCACGATGGTGAATTGATCGATGATTCGTCACGTTTCGATGGAGACAGGAAAAAATCGAAGATTAACTATGAAGATGGAATGTTCCGGGCGTTCAATGCCTGCGGGTTAGCACTAGCAAAGGAAGGATACCTCGTTGTAGTTTTTGCCAACAAGCAACCGGATGCTTGGGAGACACTTGTATCAGCCATAATTCGTGCAGGTTTCGCTGTAAATGCAAGTTGGCCAATTGCTACGGAAATGCGCGGTGGAGTTCGTAACTATGGCCGCTCTTCACTTGCATCGTCCATATGGTTGGTCTGTCGGAAGCGCCAGAGTCCACGCCCCGGCTGGGACAGTAGCGTACTGCAGGAAATGCGGGAAAACATTACCAAGCAACTGCGCGACTTCTGGGACGCCGGCATTCGCGGGCCGGACTTCGTGTGGGCGGCGACTGGGCCGGCGCTGGAGGCGTTCAGCAAGTACCCGGTCGTCAAGAAGGCCAACGATCCCAATCAGCTGATGAGCGTCTCTGAGTTCCTGCGCGAGGTGCGGCGCATGGTCGTCGATTTCGTCGTAGGCCGCGTGCTGACCCAGGACGGCGAAGAGACAGTGACCGGATTGGACGACGTCACCACATACTACCTGCTGCACCGGCACGATTTCGGCATGGCCGAAGCGCCGGTCGGCGGCTGTATCCTCTACGCCCTTTCCTGCAACCTCTCCGACGCCACCCTGGTGAAACAGCACGACCTGTTGGCGCAGGGGCGGGGCCGCAACGAAGAGGATGAAGAAAATAGCGGGGAAGAGGACGAATCCGGCAGCGGCGGTGGTGCCAAGGTCAAGCTCAAGCCCTGGAACCGGCGCACGGGCCGCAATCTAGGTCTGCAGGGGGCGGGCGGGCGGCCTGTGCCGCTGATCGACCAGGTGCATAAGCTGATGCAGCTTTGGCGCGGCGGCGATCAAGGCAAGGTGAACAGTTACCTCGACGAACGCGGCCTGCCACGCAACGCTCTCTTCGCCCAGATCCTGCAGGCGCTGATCGAACTGGCCGAGGCCGGCTCCGAAGAGCGCTCGCTCCTGGAGTCCCTCAGCAACCATATTAAGACCCGAGGCAATGTCAGCCCGTCGCGCCAGGGCCGATTTGCACTTGGATAAATCTGGCATGACGACTGAGCGTTCACATCGAAGATCCGCTACTTCTCCTTCGTGAATTGAGTATTCCGTATTGGATAGGGGAAAGCGAGACGCCTGCGCCCCAGTAGGTTGGAAAGTCTTGATGTCAAATGGGATTCGTAACAAGTGCGCATGAGATGTGATCCCTGTCCTGCCGCATAGCAAATGAGGACTGCAAAATGGCCAAGATTCAGGGGTTCAGAGTAAGGAATTTCAAGGTGCTCAGGGATGTGACCCTGGGCTGCCTTTGGAATCAACAGAAAAACCAGCCACTCACCGACATGACGGCAGTCATCGGTAAGAACGGCGTCGGCAAAGCCCCCTTCTATGCCCAGAAGATGTCGGACGGGACGCTGAAGGTCTTCGCCTATCTGTTGCTGCTCGAAGACCCTCCTCCTCCGTTTCTCTGCATTGAAGAGCCTGAGAACGGTTTGTATCACAAGCTGCTGGAGACGCTGGCCGACGAGTTCCGCGAACACGCCAGCGGGTCCGGAGGCGGTTCGCAGGTCTTCGTCACGACGCATCAGCCCTACTTCGTGGATGCGCTCAACCCGCAGGAGATCTGGATTCTGGAAAAGGAGGCGGACGGCTTTTCGAGCATCCGCCGGGCCAGCGACGATCCTCTGGTGAAAAATCTGGTCGAGGAGGGGTTGCCGCTGGGCGGCCTCTGGTACAGCGACTATCTTGACGCGAGGTGAGCGGATGCACTTTGAAATCCTCGTCGAAGTTGAACGGATCAGTGATCGGTCATGTCAATGGAATTTCTCGATAAAATGAAGCACTTTTACTCTGTAAAATCTTCATCTCCCCAGTCCAGCCAATCAAGAGAGTCATTGGAGAATCCCTTGAGCCAAATTAGGGTTCGAGAGGAGTCCAAGAAAGGTAAACTCTTAAGGACAGATGTTGTCGATTCCGCCAAAGTTATGATCTGAATCGGAACTCGCCTATTGCCGTACCCAGTCCTTCTGCCGCCCGACTGATACCGTTGACAGAGATGCCCGATTGTCTCATATGCATAGCTATCATACTGAGGAATAGAATACCCAATAATTACAATCGAAGTAAGTTCGTTTCCGACGTAATCAAGGTTTTTCCAAAGGTCAAGTATAGGATCATGTCCAAGCAGCTTGTTATGGGAAAGAGGGAGCATAAAAGGCACTACTCTATTGAAAGGATATCCATGGCTATCCAATGGGAAGAACTCCAAATGATTTGGAACGCGGAAAACTCTCGGCAAGATCCTCTGTCCCAAATCGGTATCGGTCTCACCTTTGTTAAGGGGTACTGGTTGAACCAATGGGGCGGGTCCAAAAATCGGATCCCTATCTGTCACATTGCAAGTAGAATTTTCCCGTAACCAACGAACTGAGTCATCGTAGTGTTTTCGATCGTACCAATCAATTGACCCATGAAGTTTCAGCAGATCGACATATTCAAAACCCGACTCAGTCAATTCTCGACTTAGCCACCATTCAGGGGTAAGAGAGTATGGCTTGCTGATGGAGTCAAGCGATTGCTCCAGGAGTGTGTCATAGTTAAAGGTTAAGACAACATCATTGGGTGATAGATGCTTGGAAAACCTTTGGTACAGAGATGGTGTGCAAGACGGTGTGGATTTGATCAAGACCTGCTGAATGGCCTTTCTCGCCGCAACAATACTTTCGCTTCCGTCGGCGTAATACTCCTTTGGCCCTTTGAGGCGAAGATAGTGTCGGCCGTGGCTGTAAGCCAATACACGTTCTAGGTCTAGCTTCTCTAGCGGATATAGTTTTGTCCACTCTTCGATTTCCCTTTCAAGAACTTGAGACTGACACCCAATCTCATGGCGAACACTCTCGAATAGTCTACATCCGAGTGGCAGTCCCGCCGGCTTCGAAAATCCTGCCCCAAGTATGAACAAGCGAAAGTGAGGGAACTTATATTTCTTCTTCAAGGTTTTGGCTCCTTGAGCTTGGCCCCAAAAACTGGACCACAAGCGAAGGTGTATAATGGAGCAATTCACCAGGCCTGTGGAGGGGCAGAACGATGGTCAAGAAACGGCGGCGACACTCGGCGGCCTACAAGTTTCGGATTGCGCTCGAAGCGCTTGAAGGCAGCAAGACGATGAGCCAGTTGTCCAGTGAACACGAGATTCATCCCAACATGATATGGGCTTGGAAACGGCAACTTCTTGAAGACGGGCCCAGCGTTTTCGTCAGCAATGGCGAGCGCAAGCAACGGGAGCAGGAGGCGCAGGAAGCAGAACTCTATGAACAGATCGGGCGGCTCAAGATGGAACTTGAGTGGCTGAAGAAAAAGTTGCCCGCTTCGGTTCGTGAGAGACGGGGTATGGTTGATAGCCAGCATGCGACCCTGAGTGTACGGCGGCAGTGCCAACTGCTGGGGCTTAATCGGGCCTCTTTCTACTATCAAGCGGCTTCCGAGTCGGCATTGAACTTGGACCTGATGCGGCTGTTCGCAAAGCGGTCGGTCTGCCGACATTGACGAGCAATTTCTGCGTACGCCCTTCTATGGTTGGCCCAAGATGACCGCGTATCTGCGTCGCCTGGGCTATGCTGTCAACGCCAAGCGGGTCAGGCGGCTGATGCGTCTGATGGGCATTCAAGCCATCTACCCCAGGAGAAGCAGCAGTTCTCCGGGCAAAGGGCACAAGCGCTATCCGTACCTTTTGCGCAACTTCCCGATTACGCATGTCAACAAGGTCTGGAGTGCAGACATCACCTATATGCTGCTGCTGCGTGGCTTCATGTACCTGGTCGCTGTCATCGACTGGCACAGCCGCTTTGTGCTCGCCTGGCAGCTTTCCAACACCTTGGACGGTAGCTTCTGTCTCGATGCCCTGCGTCAGGCGCTCGTCAAGGGTCGACCCAAGCTCTTCAACACCGACCAAGGCGCGCAGTTCCCGGCCGATGCCTTCACCGCCTGCCTGCTCGCGGCCAACATACAAGTCAGCATGGATGGGCGCGACCGCGCCCTCGACAACGTCTTCTGCGAACGCCTATGGCGCAGCGTCAAATATGAGGACATCTATCTCAACCAGTATAACACGGTACCTCAGCTGCACGCTGGGCTGACCGCCTATTTCGACTTCTACAACCATGAGAGACCACATCAAAGTCTCAACTATCGCACACCGGCGGAAGAGCACTTCGTGCTCTGTTCAGAGCCGGCCGCATTCGCCTAAATGCACCTTATTTTCCCCATTTTGTGGTCTAACGATTGGGGCCAACCATACTCAGCGATTTCACGCCGGACGCGGCGCGCGGCCTGCCGCTGGCCGGTCCCCAACCGCATCTCAACATCCACGGCGACAACCTCGGCAATGTCGTTCAGTTCATGGAGCGTGAGCATCCGCAGCGCTTTAGGGCGATTCTTAAGGGTATCGCCGAGAAGATACCCGGCATTGACCGGATCGACACGGAAAAGACAAGTGACGGCCGCCTGCTGCTCCGTTTCAACGACAGAGGCTTTGAAGACCCCTTCTATGCCCAGAAGATGTCGGACGGGACGCTGAAGGTCTTCGCCTATCTGTTGCTGCTCGAAGACCCGACGCCTCCTCCGTTTCTCTGCATTGAAGAGCCTGAGAACGGTTTGTATCACAAGCTGCTGGAGACGCTGGCCGACGAGTTCCGCGAACACGCCAGCGGGCCCGGAGGCGGTTCGCAGGTCTTCGTCACGACGTATCAGCCCTACTTCGTGGATGCGCTCAACCCGCAGGAGATCTGGATTCTGGAAAAGGAGGCGGACGGCTTTTCGACCATCCGCCGGGCGAGCGGCGATCCTCTCGTCAGGAATCTGGTCGGGGAGGGGCTGCCGCTGGGCGGTCTCTGGTACAGCGACTATCTGGACGCGAGGCGATCGGATGCATTTTGAAATCCTCGTCGAAGATCCGACCGGCGAGAAGGCGCTCGACATTTTGATACCGAAGATCTTCGGCGCGCAAGATACTTTTCAATGTGACTGCATATCAAGGAGTTGGTCGCAATGGGCAGAGGCAAAATCACTCTGCAGGCGGCACAGACAGAAATGTCTGTGCGCATACATGTTGGGGTGAGAAGCCGGATTTGTCGGTTCTGGTTAAGACGCAGGGGGCGTCTTTGATTAAGCGGTGACGACTTACAGAGGGCATGGCGGGTTGCGTTGACCGCTTTGCAAGCGAAGTACGATGTACAATGTAAAGGGAGGGGACAAATGAACAGAATAAGATCCGTCGAAGAATTTATTAAGTGGACAGAAGATTTGCAAGGCGAGATAATGCTCTATCGCGGTCTGGCTAAGGCAAACTGGGATGTGTCGTCATCAGCGTATCGGAGAATAGAAAAATCGGAAAATGAATCATTGTTCACGAGTGACTCTATGATTCATGGCTATACTGTTGAATTATTGAATGATGCAAGCTTACGTGGCTTTCGGGAGAGGCAGAGCAAGAACCTCTCTGATTTAGAGATGCTGGCAGAATTGCAACATTATGGCGCGGCAACCTGCCTGATTGATTTTAGCGAGAATGCCATGATTGCTCTTTGGTTCGCATGCTATGAATGTCCCAGCTATGATGGAAAAGTTGTCGCGGTGGAAACAGGTGATACCACTGATTTCTTTACCATATCCTATGAGGATATTGACAAGCCAATTGAATCATTCATTGATCAGGGAAAATTGTGGAAATGGAAGCCCGATAGTATTAACAATCGCATTGTCTCTCAACAATCCACTTTCTTATTTGGAAAAGGAAGAATAGAAAAGTGGAATGTTGATTACAAAGAAATTGAGATAGAAGTAAATAAAAAGGGGAACATCAGAGAGACATTGAAAAAATCGTTTGGTATCGGAGAACAATCTCTTTTTAACGATCTCGACGGGTTTGCCCGCTACAATTCGCACAATAGACCATATTTGCTCACGACGGAGAGACTTTATTCTTTGGGTAAGAGTTTTCACCAGCAAGCAAATTTCAAACGTGCAATAGAGTGGTACGAAAAAACGACTGAGTATAATCCGCAGTTTTACAACGCATACGACGACTGCAGAGTTGCAAGAACACAATTGCTTTTAAGAGAATTGGAATATAGCTGGAATTATTCACTGAAGAAATATAATGAATTGTGGGATAAGTTTGCAATAAAATTGCAGCATTCTTTTAGGAAAGAGGAACTGGGTTGTCGTCAGTATATTGATGGAGGTTTGACAAGTGAGCAGAAGGAGGAACAAAAAAAATTGAAGAACAAGTTGATGGCATATCTGGAGCGTGAGCATGAAGGATCGTGGGTAAAATTGGAGAATGAATTGGGGGAAGACTTGAAAGAGGATTGTATGAACTCATGGGAAAATATCCGCAAACAGTTCGACTTCGGACGCTGACCGTGAACAGATAATTGAATGGGAATTATATACTTGACTCAGCAGCCAAGTTGTGCTATACTGTATTTATCGTAAACGATTCAGTGAAAAGGGCGCAACTATGACTAGCAATAAATACGGTGGCACAATTAGCACTTACGAATTCTTTCAGCAGTTCCCGGACGAGCAGGCTGCCATTGATTGTATAGAGAATAGACGTTGGCCTGATGGCGTTCGCTGCGCTTATTGTGATAGCGAAGAAACGAATCGCCTTAGCAAGAGGCCACAATATCATCAGTGTAACGCTTGTCGTAAGCAGTTCACGGTCCGCACTGGCACAATCTTTGAACGTTCTCATATACCTCTACATAAGTGGATGTATGCCATGTATCTACTTCAGACAGCACGTAAAGGGATCAGTAGCTTACAGCTATCGAAGGAATTGGGCATTACACAAAAATCTTCTTGGTTTCTCCTTCATCGCCTGCGCGAAGCGTGCGATATTGAAGCAGTTCGCATGGATGGCGAGGTCGAAATTGACGAGACCTACATTGGCGGTAAGGAATCCAACAAGCACGAATCAAAGAAACTGAACGCCGGGCGCGGCACGGTAGGCAAGCAGGCGGTGTTGGGGATGCGAGAGCGAGAGGGCCGGGTAACGGCCAAGCCGATTGACGATACCGGCTCCAAGACGATTCAGACAGAAGTTCTGAACACTGTCGAGCAGGGCGCAACGCTCTACACGGACGAACACGGCGCATACACGGGCCTAGAGGAACTCTACCGGCACGAATCAGTCAAGCACAGCGCCAAAGAGTTCGTCAACCACATGGCGCACACAAACGGAATCGAAAGCGTTTGGGCGGTGCTAAAGCGGGGCTACAACGGAGTGTATCACCACTGGAGCAAGAAACATATGAGACGGTACGTAAACGAATTCGTGTTCAGACTGAACGAAGGCAATGTGAAAAATCACACGATGGTTAGACTGAACCATATCATTGAAGGCGCAATCGGAAAACGACTAACCTACGAGGAACTGATTGCAAAGGAAAGGCAAAACAACGCCACCAGCAATGAAACTGGTGGCGTTGTTAATCAGTAAGAGACGGGCAGCTTCTTCTCAATCTCGGTAAGACGTAGACTAACTGTTTCCACCTTACCATCGACATTAGCCAAATCACTCTCTATATTTTCTAGGCGGTTTTCGATATTGCCTAGACGCTGATTCATTTCCTTCCTAAATTCAGCGAACAGAGTTGGAAGGGCCAGCAGGTCGTCGGGCAGACCGCTTTCTGGTCTTCTCTTTGGCAGGGCCATTACCTATCCCCTTTCGTGGCTTGCGTTGTTTCCGACTTGGACCGTAGGCGAGCACCTTGTCGATGGCAGCATGTATAATGTCCATATCGACTTTGTTGTTGGACTCTCCCGCTTGTTCTGCCATGATAGTTTCTCCTTTACCAGTCAAATGACGGGACATCTTTACTATTTTCATCTTTGACGAGTAGGATATGAACTGTAATGTCGGGGATTGTCACCTTGTTCCCCATCACTGCTTCATACGTTAGAGTGCCATTCATCCTCCCAACGAAAGCAACAATGTCGTCTTCCAGTATGCGGACTGGCGCATCTCTGTAACGGAGGAATACGGTATCGCTCCAACCGTATTCGTTTTTGGTCACATTGGCGCGTAGTTGGAAATCGCCTTCATCTTCAATGACTTGAATGACCTTGCCACGATAGAAGACGATTTCTCCTTCATGCGTCTCAGCGTAACGGAACAGATCGTTATAGGAAATTTCTACTGCTTTCTCTTGCCACTGCTCCCATGTTAAAGCGGGTGTGGGCGTTGTTTCTGCTCGTGATACCCCCGCCGTACTGGATGATGAACAGATAACGCCCACAAGACCTAGTGCTACAATAGCCAACCCGATTACGCCAAGGAATTTCAACATTTTACCCTCCTCGATGTATTCTGTTTTGACTACTCATCTCTTTCCCAATCAGAGCTACCTACAAACTCACAATCAGTCCAATATTCCCAAGCCCATTCATTTTCCCAAAGGTCAGTGTAAAGAATCGCTATCTTATTTTCTTCTGGTTGAATGGCTACCGTCTTGATCCTAATGCGATCCGGGAACTCTTCAAACTGATCGTAATACTTAATGGCGGTTTCTCTCTGCAATTCGCCTGTTGCGACTACGCAACCGCCATCATCTAAAGCAATAGACCCTGGCCCATCCCATAGAGATTCAAGTGCTTCTACTCGTTGAAGCAGTGACGTTACCTGTTCTGCTAGACTTTCAAGTGTAAGTTCACTTTGAGCAAGCACTTGTGATACACTGAATGCAACGAGTATCGCTACAAACGCAAGAATGAGTAATTGTTTCCGCACGATGGAACCCCCTTGGTGGTTGTAGAATGAATGGATGCCACCATAGCGATTCCATTATTTTTGTAGCCAACAAGGGGGCGCAACGCGCCCACTCGTTCTACAACTACTTATTGACTACAAAATTGTACAATCGCTATGGTGAACTCAAGTATCGCACACTTCGCCAAGTTTGTCAAACCCGCTTTGCTGAGTCAAGTATATAAATCCCAATTGAATAGGCATGGAATTGGTTCAGTGTCATTCTGAGATCCGCAATCTGTGCTCTGGTTTTGGAGTACCGAAGCAGTCCAGCAAGAAGACAACAGATATAGCATGAGCAAGAGGGGACGGATGGGTGAACACAGCTTTGAGAACGTAACCGAGGAGTTGGAAGGGAGCGGATTGATCGATTTGATGTACCCGCAATATCGGATGTTGCTTACGTGTATGGCGGAGATGGCAGACGCGTGCGGCGGCAGAAAGTTTCCGGCATCGCATACCCAAATTGCCAAAAGGTCGGGCGGCTACCGTCACGGAAGCATGACGCCTGAGTTCGTTGCCGAGCTGGTCTTCGATTTTATCAGGCTGGGCATCGTGGAAGTGGTATCGGCGAGTGGTCCTGTAACCTATCGAACGGAGGTCGGAAAAGACAAGTGGAGACGAATATCGAAAGACGAACCGACAACGTATCGTTTTGGCAGCTATGACCATTTTGTCGAGATGGCCGAGAAGATACGGCGAATGCAGGGCAATGATGATGCGCCTCTGTTGCCGCCTGTCATCCCCCAAAGCAGCCCGATGAGAACACTAGAGTAGGGCCAGGGACGTAAGCGGGAATAGCCCCTATATTGTGCATCGCTATCGGATAGACCCCGGATCCTAATGGCTTTGCGCACCCAGGCTGCTACAGAAGATTCAGTTGCATGCAAAGCGGTCACGATGAGTAACGAAACGTTCGTGGACACCCTGGCATGACGACTGAGCGTTCACAGCAGATGCGATGTGATCCCTGTCCTATTGCATAGCAAATGAGGACTGCAAAATGGCCAAGATTCAGGGGTTCAGAGTAAGGAATTTCAAGGTGCTCAAGGATTTGACCCTGGGCCGCCTGTGGAATCAACGCGAAGATCAGCCGCTCACAGATTTGACGGCGGTCATCGGCAAGAACGGCGTTGGCAAGAGCGCCCTGTTCGACGCGTTCGGGTTCCTGTTCGATGCCCTGAACTCCGGCGTGGAAGCGGCCTGCGATGCACGCGGTCGCGGCGGTTTCGAGAGGATACGGTCGCAGGGAGAAACCGGGCCGATTGAATTTGAAGTGCATTACAAGGAAGATGCGAACGCCCGGCCGATCACCTACGAGGTGGCGATTGATGTGGACGAGTTCGGACGTCCTCATGTGTTGCGAGAAGAGCTCAGGCAGAGGCCGAAAGGAGTGAGCTACGAGCGCCCAGCTGTATTTCTGATTCTCAGTGGCGGCAGAGGTTTTGTATTCACCGGAGAAGAGAAAGGGTATGTAATCGACCCAAGCGAGGAGAAACTCGACTTTGAGGCGCTGGTCGCGTTGGACATGGCGGAGGAATCGAGCGAGATGGAGATCATCGAATTGGAGGACCGGCGCAGGCTCGGCATTGCCACGCTCGGCGCCTTGAAACAGCACCCGCGCATTTCGGCTTTCCGCCGCTTCATCGCGGGATGGCATCTCAGCTACTTCACGCCGGACGCGGCGCGCGGCCTGCCGCTGGCCGGTCCCCAACCGCATCTCAACATCTATGGCGACAACCTCGGCAACGTCGTCCAGTTCATGGAGCGCGAGCATCCGCAGCGTTTTGAGATGATCCTTAAAGGCATTGCCGAGAAGATACCCGGCATTGACCGGATCGATACCGAGAAGACCAGTGATGGGCGCCTGCTGCTCAGATTCAACGACAAAGGTTTTGCGGATCCCTTCTATGCCCAGCAGATGTCGGACGGGACGCTGAAGGTCTTCGCCTATCTGTTGCTGCTCGAAGACCCGACCCCGCCTCCGTTCCTCTGCATTGAGGAGCCTGAGAACGGTTTGTATCACAATCTGCTGGAGACGCTGGCCGATGAGCTCCGCGAATACGCCAGCGGACCCGGGGGCGGTTCGCAGGTCTTCGTCACGACGCATCAGCCTTATCTTGTGGATGCGCTCGACCCGCAAGAGGTCTGGATTTTGGAGAAGGGGACGGACGGTTTTTCGACCATCCGGCGGGCGAGCGACGATCCTCTTGTCAGGAATCTGGTCGGGGAGGGGTTGCCGCTGGGCGGTCTCTGGTATAGCGACTATCTGGACGCGAGGTGAGCGGATGCACTTTGAGATCCTTGTCGAAGATCTGTCCGGCAAGAAGGCGCTCGACATTTTGATCCCGAAGATCATCTGTGCGCAAGATACATTCAGAGTAGTTGGTTACAGAGGAATCGGCCGCATTCCCCAAAATCTCACACCGAAGACGAATGCCGATCAACGCATTTTGCTCGACCGGCTACCCAGGTTGCTCAGGGGGTATGGTCAGACATTCGCCAATTACCCCGTCAACTATCCGGCAGTGTTGGTTGTGGTCTGCGACCTGGACGACAGATGTCTGAAAACATTTCGCCAGGAACTCCTCGCAGTTTTCCATGCGTGTAACCCCAAACCGAGCACCCGCTTCTGTATTGCAATCGAAGAAGGCGAAGCCTGGCTGCTCGGCGACATGCCCGCGATCAAGGCGGCATATCCGCAGGCCAGGGACGCTGTCTTGAACAGTTACACCAATGACTCGATCTGCGGTACATGGGAGTTCTTGGCGGACGCTGTGTTCGCGGGCGGTTCAAAAGCGTTGGTGAGAAGGGGATGGCGAGCGGTGGGCAGGGAGAAGTCAGTATGGGCGACGAAAATCCCCCCACTGATGGACGTGGAAAAGAACGCCTCTCCCAGTTTCCAGTACTTTCGGGAGAAGCTGCGGGCGTTGACCTGAGAGTCGATGCTGGAACCATATCCTGGAAAACGGCAGGCGAGAATGCCATTCAGCACAACAAGGACAAGAGGACTATGAAGCTTTCCTGGACACCCTGGCACGAGGTCGTCAGCCTGCGCGACGATCTCAAGAGCGGCAAGCTGTCGTTGGCCGTCTTCGCCGCTGATCTGTACGACGTTATCTTGCAGAAGGGGCAGCGCAAGGTCTACGAGGATCCGGCCGAGTTTTTTGCCCTGACCTTCCCAACCCTGAATCTGCGTGATCTGGTGCGCGATGTGGCCCAGCGTCTGGCCGGCCGCAGCGACAAGGCCTATCGCTCGCTATCGGTCACCTACGGCGGGGGCAAGACCCACACGCTGATCACGCTGTGGCACCTGGTGCAGGACCTGTCCACCTTGCCGGAGTTGCAAACTGTAGCCGAGTTTGAAGCGCATAGCGGCGGCCCAATGCCCCGCGCCCGCGTCGCCGCCCTGTGCTTTGACAAGATCGACCTGGAGCTGGGCGTCGAGACGTCGGCGCCGGACGGGTCGATCAGGATGCTCAAGCATCCCTGGAGCGTTCTTGCCTACCAACTGGCCGGGGCCGACGGGCTGAGAATGATCCACGCCGAAGGCAAGGACGAGGAGCGCGACACGCCGCCGGCCGAACCCTTGATCGTCCGGCTACTGTCGAAGCCTCAGGAGGAGGAGCTTGCTACGCTCGTGCTTCTGGACGAAGCGCTGATGTACCTGCGCGCGCAGGTCGAGACCGATCAAGCGGCGCGCGGGCGCATGGTCGCCTTTTTCCAGTACCTCACGCAGGCGGTCGTCAAGGTGGACCGCTGCGCCATGGTTGCCTCGCTGCTCGCCTCCGACCCCGGCAAACACGATGAGTTGGGGAACGAGATCCTGCGCCAGGTGTCCGAGGTCTTCGGCCGTCAGACCGAGGAGGACGCCAGCCCGGTGAGCAAGGAGGATGTATCCGAGGTCCTGCGGCGGCGCTTTTTCAAGCCGGAGTCGATCCGCGAACAGGACCGATTCCGTCCGCACGTCGCCGCGGCCGTCGCCAACGTCGCGGCGCTCGATGAACAGACAAAAAAGGGGCGGCAGGCGGCCGAGGAGCGATACCTCAGAAGCTATCCGTTTCACCCCGATGTCACCGAGATTTTCTACACCCGCTGGACCCAGTTGCCAGGTTTCCAGCGTACGCGCGGCATCCTGCGCACCTTTGCCATCGCGCTGCGCGACGCAGAGAAGTGGGACACCAACCCTCTGGTCGGGCCAAACGTTTTTCTGGGTGGGCCGGACGCGGCGGACTTGGCCGAAGCGGCCAGCGAGTTGGCCTCTGTCGCCAGCGTCGAGGCCGGCGCCGGCGGCCACCAGGAGTGGCGGCCGATCATCGAGGGCGAACTGGACAAAGCGCGCGGGATCCAGGCCCAAGCAAGCGGCCTGAACCAGCGCGAAATAGAGCAGGCCGTCATTTCAGTCTTCCTCAGCTCCCAGCCGATCGGCCAGAAGGCGCAGACGCGCGAGTTGATGACGCTGCTCGGCGCGACAAAGCCTGACAAGATCGAGTTGGAGAAGGCGTTGCACCGCTGGACTGAGCTTTCTTGGTTTCTGGACGAAGCTGAGTTTGGATCGGGGGAAACCACTGGCCGTGACGGTATGCCGCAACTGCCGAAAGCGTGGCGGCTAGGCAACCGCCCCAATTTGCGTCAGATGCACGACGACGCCTGCCGCAACCGGGTTCCTCCCCAGTTGATCGAATCGCAACTCATTGAGGCGATAGGGAAAGAGAAGTCGCTGACAGGGGGAGCGTCCGCGGCGGGCGCCCGAGTCCACACGCTGCCGCGGTCGCCCAGGGATGTTCAGGACGATGGCGAGTTTCATTTTGCCATCCTTGGCCCGCAGGCCGGTTCGGAGTCGGGCAAACCGAGCGCGGAGGCCAAACGCTTTATCAACGAGACGACGGCGGCGGACCGCCCCCGCGTCAATCGCAATGCAATCGTGCTGGCTGTTCCTTCCAGGGACGGACTTGAGGCCGCGCGCACGCGCATTCGGGAGCATCTCGGCTGGCAGGAGGTCGGTGAGCAGCTCAAGGATCAGCCGATCGATCCCATCCGCGAAGAGTTGCTGGCCTCGGAGACGCGGGCGGCCGGCGGTCGCATCCCCGAAGCCATCAGGCAGGCCTATTCGATCGTTGTCACCGTCAATGAGGCCAATGAGATCCATGCCTTCAGAATCGCGCTGACCGGCGACCCACTCTTCATAACCATCAAAGCCGATCGACGCGCCCGCATCCAGGAGACCGCCATCAGTGCTGAAGCGATGATGCCGGGCGGCCCCTATGACCTGTGGCGAGAGGATGAAACCGCACGTCGTGTCAGAGTCTTGGTGGGGGCCTTCGCCCAGAATGCCAAACTGCCCAAGATGCTGCGCCACAGGGAGATTCTGGATACGATTGTACAGGGGATCGAAGCGGGAATCTGGGTGGGGCGCACGGTGCGGCCTGACAAAACGGGAAAGACCTATTGGCGCACGCGGGTCGATGATACCGTGTTGAGTGATACGAGCCTGGAAGTCTGGCTGCCGGAGGCCGCCAAGCTTAGCGACCTTAATCCGGCGTTGCTCGCATACCGGGCGCTTCCCGACCTTTGGCCGACCGACGAGATCAGCGTCCAGTCCGTACATGACTACTTCGCGGGCGGACGCGCCGTACAAGTGCCGATGGGAGGGTACGAGGACACGTTTTTCATTCCCGCCTGTGAGCCGTCCCAGGTTGATGAGGCTATCTCGCAGGCGGTAGCCGAGGGCCTGATATGGATGACGAACGGGCCTGCCTCGATGCTGGGCGAACCGGTTCCCGCGGGCGTTCTCGGTCCCACAGCTGTCCTCCGTCCTCCGCCGGAGCCGATTGCTGTCAGTGAACTGATGGCCGAGGAAATTCCCGATGCCTGGACGGACAGCGGGACCAGCGCCTTGGCAATCGTGACCGCACTGTCAAGCAAACGAGGGGTCAGTCTGCCTTGGAGTACGGCCAGGACCGCGATAGCCGAAGCGATCCGCGCGCAGTGGCTGGAATTGGCTGAAGGGAGCGCGCCCTTGGATACTGACCGATCTGGCGCTCGAAGTGTCCTGCTGCAGACGCCGACGGCCAGTTTTGTCGGGCTCCGGGAACTCCCGGCCGACTACCAGGCGGGGATGCCGGCGGCCGAGGCAACGTTGGAAGGCCACGGGATACAGGACCTGGCAGAACTGGTGCCGAGGATTCTCGAAGCGGCCGTCGGAGATCCAATCGTGTTCAAAGTGCGGATTCAATTTGGCGGCGAAACAAGGCCCGATGCGGCAAAGGTGGAGAGGATAAACGAGTTGCTCTCTGAAGTGTCGGAGGAGTTACGGTTAGGTTAGAGCGTTATACACTGAAGGTTGTGAGGAGATAGCCGAGGACTTGGCAGCGGGGCCGGTGTCGGAATGAAACGCGGGGAGACGGTACTGATCGTGTTGCTAGCAGACGTTACATGATCAAACGAAGCTGGAGGCGTCTCAGACGATCCATTGGAGCCATCTTGAAAAAGGGCGGCTTCTGGTGGATTGCCCTTGTTCTATCCACACTTGCGGTTTGTGGCTATCTTACGCTGATTTACTGGCCTTATCTGCATGATGGCAGAGATTCCTTCAGTTCAACTGTAAGAAATGTAAGTCTCGTCATTGGCGGCATCATCGCGGTGGAGCTCGCCCTGTGGCGCAGCATCGTGGGGGAACGCCAGACAGCTGTAGCACAGCGTCAGGCAGAAACGGCTCAGCGGGATTTGCTCAATCAGCAATTTCAGAAGGGTGCTGAGATGCTAGGAAGTAATATCCTTTCAGTTCGCTTGGGTGGCATCTATGCGCTAAGGCATCTCGCCGTGGAACATGCTGAACATTACCATGTCCAGGTGATGGAGCAGTTATGCGCCTTCCTTAGGGGAACCTCCGGCGCCGACGGGCAATCAACAGCGGTCATCGAAGAACGTCTGGTCACGCGTGAAGAATTGTTGGCCCTTGATCCGGATCGTGAGGATCTGCCGAATGAGTTGGTCATCAAGCGTTTCAGGGCGCGCAACGACATCCAGGAAGCCATGAACGCTATCGCATTCTGCCATGCCGGAAATTTAGAGATTGAAACGACAGCGAATTATTGGTTTGATCTTCAAGGCGCTGATCTGAGAGGCGCGAACCTTTCAGACATGAACTTGTCGCGAGCGCCACGGAGGTTTGACGCTCCGATTCCCTTTTACCAGATGATAGCAATTAACACTTACACAAATATGCGGGGCGTAAAACTGGACGACGCAAGATTGCTAGCGACAAACTTAACCCGCGTTGACCTATCACATGCAACTGGCCTTACCCAGTTAGATCTTGATTATGTACAGGTTGATTCAGATGATGGACCCAGACTTTATGGTGTCTTTGACGCCAATACCGGAAAGCCTATTGTCTGGAACAAGCAATCTAATGAGAAGGAGGAAATAACCTCCTGAAGCGGTTGGGTACGGGTCGATGAATAGGGTCAACGGAAGGATGCAGTTTAGCACGAGCGATTTGGTTAATCACCTTGTTTGTCGTCATCTGACAACACTGAACCTCGGGGTAGCAAGAGGAGAACGCGCAGCGCCCTACAACTGGGACCCCGAGTTGAGGCCGCTGCACTGGCCCACGAAGAGGATTACATCTGCTACATGGAGAGCGAGGGACGTGAAATCACGATGATATGTTGCCTTCAAGCTCTTCTAGCGCACCCCGTAACCTGTAGGCTGTCGTATGTCGCCGCCGCTTATTGACATATGCAATTCATAAGGAATGGCCCTGATGTTCCAGATCGTCTTCTACAAGCACATGAAGACGATAAGGCAGTTTTTTTCTGTGGGGCAGGTATTTCTTATCCAGCGGGTCTTCCAGGATTCAAGGGGTTGGTTGAGAAGATATATTGCAAGCTGGGAGAGGAATTTGACCCTCGCGAAAAGACTGCCTTCAGGAGGCAGCAGTATGATACAGTGATAGGATTGCTTGAGAGACGTATCATGGGACGCCGGGATACGGTAAGGGGGAATCTGCCTGAGATTCTATCCCCCGATCTTTCGGCTACCGGTGCTACCGCGACACATGAGGCTTTGCTTATCCTGGCTAGAAATCGCGAGGGGTCACTTCGGCTTGTCACCACTAATTTTGATCGGCTTTTCCAAACAGTAGTCGAAAGAAAGAGTATTTCAGTGCCCACATTTGAGGCACCACTGCTTCCCGTTCCAAAGCGTAGATGGGATGGCATAGTTTATTTGCATGGGATCTTGCCGAGCGAAGAAAACAAGGGCAATCTGGATCATCTGGTCCTGTCCAGCGGGGACTTTGGATTGGCTTACCTTACCGAGGCCTGGGCAGCGCGTTTCGTGGCGGAGTTATTCCGCAACTTCACCATCTGCTTCATCGGTTACAGCATAAATGATCCCGTGCTTCGCTATATGACAGACTCACTCGCTGCAGATAAGCTGCTTGGCGAATCGCCGTCTGAAATGTTTGCCTTTGGCAGCTTTTCCAAGAGGAAAGAACTGGAACAACAAAATGAATGGAAGGCAAAGAACATCACTCCGATTCTATATCGAGAACACAAACGCCACTTCTATCTACATAAGACTTTGCGCGTTTGGAGTGAGATGTATCGCGATGGTGTTCAGGGAAAGGAGCAGGTTGTCGTCTCTTTTGCCGGAGCCGACCCGCTTGTAAGCACCGAGCAAGATGATTTTGTTGGTCGGATGTTGTGGGCTCTCAGCGACCCATCTGGCAACCCCGCAAAACGATTCGCCGAAAACGATCCAGTTCCTAGCCTCAATTGGCTGACACCTTTGAGTGAGGAGGGGTTTAAGCACTCTATTCTCGATTTTTTCGGCGTTCGGCCCCCAGACAGGGTCATGAATCATTTAATGGACTGGCTCATTCGTCATCTGAATGAGCCAAAGTTAGTTTTATGGATAGCAGAGCAAGGAGGGCATTTGCATAGCAGGTTTCACAGGAAAATCGAAACAAGGCTCGAATACCTTGCTCAACTGGAGCACAACGGTGAATATCAGGAACTCAATAATATTCGTGGGGCCGCCCCAAACGCGGTCCCCACGTCCTTTATGCGAATTTTATGGATGTTGATTCTGAGCGGGCGATTGAAATCAGCAGGCGAAACATTCCCCCTGGTCAGATGGAGCGCCTGTTTCAAGCGTGATGGGCTAACGCTGCCCTTGAGGATAGAGTTGCGCGACATCCTTGCTCCACGAATAGCGATACGCAGACGGATTCTTCCGCCTATTGAACAGGGCGAATCAGGTGAATCGCAGAGTATGGAGAGTCTTGTCGACTGGGAAGTCACTCTTAGTGCCGGCCACTTGCCTGCAACGGTATCAGAATTGATGGGCGATGAGAAATGGAAGAAAGTACTCCCCGACCTTTTGCCTGATTTTAGCTTGCTGTTACAAGATGCGCTTGACTTGAAGCGTGATCTTAGTGGCGTCGAACATAGAAGGGTCAATTCATATGTTGAGCAACCTTCTATAAGCAAACATCCGCAGAATGAGCGTTTCTTTGACTGGACCGTCTTGGTGGACCTGACCCGGGACGCTTGGATTGAGATGGCTAGGTTTGATTCCACGCGAGCGCGGCCGGTTGCCGAAGGTTGGGTGCATTCACTTTATCCCTTGTTCAAACGGTTGGCTTTTTTCGCCGCTTCAGAAGAGGATGTGATCCCTGTCGATCAGGCAGTTAGCTGGCTGCTTCATGACGAGAACCGATGGCTGTGGTCGATAGAAACTGAACGTGAGGCAATCCGGCTGATAGTAACGCTGGCTCCACGTCTTGACGCAGCAGCAATGTCAGGACTTGAACGGGCTATTCTGAAGGGACCTCCGTGTGAAACGTATAGCAGCGATATTGAAGAGGATGAAAGGGTTCGTTTAACAGATCGAGATGTGTGGCTACGGCTTGCAAAAGCCGAGGAAGCCGGTGCAGTATTCGGGAGATCAGCCCAGAACAAACTAGACGAGTTGTCGCGGCGGCATCCGGAATGGAAGCTCGCGGCTGACCAGAGTGATGAATTTGCAAGCTGGATAAGTGACAGCAAGGATGAACGCGATTTCATTACAACGCCTCAAGGACAAGATGAGTTAGTGGAATGGCTTAGGCAGCACCCACGTTTCGACGCTTGGCACGTCGATGACTGGCAGAAACGTTGCCGGGAAGACTTTACGACGGTAGCAAGTGCATTGATTACTTTGGCAGATAACTGGGAAGAACTAAAGGAACGCTGGGCGAGAGCACTGCTAGCTTGGACTGACGAAGAAAACCTCAAGCTCTCCTGGTGTCACCTGCCGAAATTTCTTGCCAAAGCGCCAGACGAGTTCATCCTGGCCGTTTCCCACGAACTTATCCTGTGGATGTTGGATCAAGCTGGTAAATTTGCAGGCCAAGAAGAATGCTTCTTTGGTCTTATCGGTCGCCTCTTGGAAATGGAGTTTCAAGACCCGGTCCGTAGCGATGGGGACCTAGTCACACAAGCACTTAACCACCCAATAGGACGCGTGACCGAAGTATTGATGCGGTGGTGGTACAGCCGTTCGCCACAAGCCGGCGAGGGCCTACCGAATGAATTGCAGTTATTTCTTGATCAACTTTGCAATACTGGAGTCGAGAAATTCCGTCATGGCAGGGTGATTCTGGCGATCAATCTTCTTGCTCTCTACCGAGTTGACCAAGGATGGGCTGCTGAACACGTGCTTCCTTTATTTGATTGGCAGCGCTCCGAAGCTGAAGCTTTGGCCATGTGGCAAGGCTTTCTGTTGTCTCCTCGCCTCAACTGGCCTCTAATGGAAGCTCTCAAAGAGTCGTTTCTCGATTCCGCGGGGCGCTTCTCTTCACTCGGAAGATACGGGGAGAATTACGCATCCTTGCTGACGTTCGTAGCATTGGACCAAGGCGAAGTGTTCAACAATAGTGAACTGAAGTCCGCTACTCGAGTTCTACCTTCAGAAGGATTGGGTTACGTGGCGAATTCATTAGTCAGAACACTTTCCGGGGCTGGAAACCAGCGTGTCGAGTACTGGAAGAACCGCATAGTTCCATATCTGGATTCGATCTGGCCAAGATCAATCGATATTGTCATCCCGGGGATTTTAGAGAGCTTTTCCCTTCTGTGCATAAGAGCGGGGGATGCGTTCCCTGAAGCAACCAACAAACTGAAAGCTTGGTTGCAACATCCGGTCGATGATCCACATAAAACACATAGAGCAAACAGGGTGATTCGTGAGCTTGCCGAAGCTAATCTGGGCTCACAATTCCCGGATGAGGCCTTAATGCTCTTGGATAGTCTTAAACTCAGCAGTGATGATGCATGGTTACTTAGCGATCGACTGTCGGAATGTTTGAGCACTATTCGGAGTGGCCGTCCTAGTCTCGAAACTGACTCCCGTTTTCAAAAGCTTCAAAGCTTATGTCAGAATTCATGACCGGCCTTGACCCAGTAGAATATGGTTGGCCCCAATGACTAGATCATGAAATAGGGAAAATGAGGTGCATCCAGACGGATGCGGCCGGCTCTGGTCAGAGCACGAAGTGCTCTTCTGTCGGGGTGCGATAGTTGAGATTTTGATGTGGTCTCTCATGGTTGTAGAAGTCGAAGTAGGCGTTTAAGCCAGTTGGCAGCTGGCGCACCGTCGCATACTGGTTGAGATAGATGTTCTCGTATTTGAGGCTGCGCCATAGGCGTCCGCAGAAGACGTTGTCGAGGCCGCGGCCATCCACGCTGGACCTGGGAGCAGCATAGAGACCGAGGTCAGGATGGCCCGCGCCCTGCTCGCCGGCGCGGAACACCTTGGTCTTGCGCATGCCTCCAATGGCGTTCAGCAGGTTGGTCAGAGGAGGGTAGTAGGAACGCTCGCCCGTGGCGCCGCCAGACGCTCTAGATCCGACGCAGGTCGGTAAGATATTCCTCAACCGCCGATGTCAGCTTCGTTGTCCTCATCCAGTTGTCCAGGGATTGATCACTTCAATCCCGATCCCCGCAAAGTCGTCCACATCTCTTGTCGCAACCGACGCGCCGCGACAACGGGCTATGGCTGCTATCTGGCAGCCGGCATGGTTGATGGGACGCCCGGCGGCGCGGCGAGCGGCGGCTATCACGGCGTAGGTCTGGGCTGCGGCACTGTCAAAGGCAAGGATGCGTCCATCAAAATTCTCCCGCAGCATCCCCTCCACCTCTTCAAGCAGCCTGTCTCGTCTTCCGCCAGGCGGCAGTATCTCAACGCCGTACAGCAACTCGTCTTCGCTGAGAGTGGAGAGGTACAGGTTCGGAGCCACCTGCCCGGCCACTCAGTCCACAACGTTGGAACTGGGATCGGGGCGCATACGCTATGGGACGACGTTGGTGTCCAGGAGGATCATTCTCAGCCAGTTCAGCCGAATCGAGGCGGTTTGCGCATGGGTGAACGGGGAGGGATGTCCAGTTCGACCCCGCCCAGGGGTGCGAACCTGGCGCGAATGGCATTCGCCAAGTCCGCCTGGGCTGGGGGCTGGTGATAGAGCGCCGCTCTCAAGATGGCGCGGGCTTCCTCTTCCATGGAACGACCGTTCTCAGCTGCCCGGATACGCAGCCGGCGCTTCAGCCCTTCTTCAAGGTTGCGCACGGTTATGCTGGCCATGACAGATCTCCATTTACGATGTCACGCCATTATATCGTGATTGCGTTGCTATCACATCACCAGGTTCGATGCCGGCGTGGAGATGGTCGTGCGCGGACTGAACCGCTGCTTTCCATTCTCCCGCGCCAGCCGCGTATGGCAGCGTCATGAACCGCGGGTGGCAAACGTTATCCACGCCCCTACGCTCTTCTGTGATCGGTCCCGCCGTTCGCATCGTCCCCGGCATTGCGCGTCGATGTTCCACCGTCCCCGTTCCGCAGTTGCCCCGGGAACATCACCCCTCGAATCCGCCATGTGCCACTTGCGCCATCTCTCAGTTGCGGCTGCCCCATGACCGCAGAAGGAACCCCGGAACTGGATTGCCTGCTCCGAAATGGCAGACCGTCCCGTTCACCCCGATTTCAGCGGGGCGGTTTGTTTTTGTCAACGCGGTTGTTGCCCAGTCATAGAAGCCAGCCCCCAGGTATCCTACAGGGAATCCCGTACCTGCCTGCCCAGAGCGGTCAGCCGGTATCTTTGCGTCCTGCTCCGCGGACTGTCCGGGCGCGTCATCTCGACCAGGCCCGCACTAAGAGCGGGTTGCAGGTACGTTTCGGCAAAGTGTTTGCGGGCGGCCAGACCCAGAGCGTCCATGAGTTCCACCCGGCTCATTTCCCCTCGCAAGGCCGCAATGAGTCGTTTTACATGGGGTGTTACATGGGGGGTCACATGGGGTGTTACATGGGGGGCAACTGTATTTTCCTGGCGCGGGAAGGTCACCGTCAGCCAATCAGGGGACACATGAATAGTCGGTTCGGCAACGCCGTGCTCCAGGCAGGCGTCGTGAATTCGCTGGATGCCGCTGCCGATCTGCTCGACCAACTTCATGCGGTAGAGCATATTGAAGAGCAAGGGGTTGCGGGGGACGCTCCTGCTGCCCAAGTCCTCCTCCCGCATCCCGGCGGGAAGTCCCCCCGGTGTCACGATCTCAACCCTGTCTTGGAAGATGTAAACCTGCACGTTGGCCGTGCTGCGGTAGTCACGGTGGGCGATGGCGTTTACCACAGCCTCCCGCAGGGCGCTCTCGGGCAGCTCCAAACGCTCGTCTCTTCCCTGGGCGTGGGGAATGAGAGCTGAGTTCAGCTTGGCCTGAAAGTAGGTCATGACCTCCTGGTAGATGTCGTAGAGATTCCCCTTGAACTCCTTGCGGTCCAGGATGTGGGTCTTGGCGCTGCCACGGAAGACGGCGCAGGTCACTCCCGCTTGGAGGGTGAAACGGGTAATGTCGTCAGCCAGAAGCCAGGCCCCGGCGTGGGTCATCCCGGTGTCCTTGACCAGGTGCAGGTTCTCCAACACCGTCATCGAGTCCAATCCAGGGTCGATACCAGCGCGCTGCGCAAACTCGGCCCAACGGCCGGGTGTGATCTCGACGGCAGGGTCGAAGGCGTTGCAGGGCGTCTCATCCAGCCGGATGAGCCCCTCCTTGAAGAAGAAGTCGCGAATCTCATCGCGGGACATCTGCTGGCAGGTCGCGCCCTCCCGAATGAAGAATCTCCCTCTGAAGGAGTAGGGCTTGCCGCGCTGCTCTGGCACTGTCACGCACAGCACATCTCCTTCGCTCTCCACTTCCACGGCTACGGGCGGGTCAGCCGACCGGGCGACGCTCTGGACCTGGGATTTCAGCCGGTTGTGCTCCTTCACGCCGATCACGGCGCCGGCGTCATCAACCCCGATCAGAATCGCCCCGCCGGTGGCGTTGACAAAGGCGCATATCTCCCTACCGAGATCGGATGGCATGGAGCGCTTGAACTCGGTGGTGAATCCCTCGCCGAGGGCAATCAGGTTGGAGAGCCTTAGCCTGTTCATGTTCTTACACCTCAACTCGTGAGGGGGCATCTTCCTGGATTTTGAACCAAGGTCCTGAAATGTCTCTCAGTTCGATCTTTGGCCCCCTATTGAATAGAGGCATCTACAGTCTCCCCGTACAGGCTCCTCCGGTCTCTAACACTTCCGTTCGGGAAGCGCACCTGAGATACGGTGTCCTCCCCCTGTAAGGCCATATGCGCGGGCCTTTTTTGTTGCTCAGTCCTCACCGCTCGAAGTCCTCTAGCGCTTTGTTTATTCCATAGGTGTCATGCTCCATAAACTTGTCGATAAGATTAAGACTTCTGGCTCGTGTTGTTTCGCCTGAACTCTGTTGATAGGTGCGTAGAGTCAATTTTATGACAGTGTCTGCGTCCCATGCCGCTCTTGTACTGATGTCGGATGTCGCAAGTCCGGCAATGTCTACAAATCGCTCGCACGCCGCCAGAGTGACTTCAGGAAGCTTGGCCGTGGTCTGTTCCAAGGCCATCAGTAAGGGGTAGTTATTCTGCTGGAAGGCATTGCTGGAAACAAACTGCGTGATTAAATGGACATATTCCTCAAGTTGAGTTCCCTCGAAACTGGGAAAGCATTTCGCAGCTTCAGCACGGACGTCGGCGCTGGTATCGTTGAACAGCATAATCAGTGCATCCTCGCAAAATGCGCGGCACGTAGCTATCCTGACGTTGGCCGCCATTACTTGAGCCGCGCCGATCTTTTGGGCTTCTGACCCGGACAGGCAGCGCCCCGCTATATCAGCGGCCTCTGGCAGGTCCAAAGCGGCCAGGCAGGCTTGACGCGCGCCAGCGGAAGCGACATCAGGCACTTGGGAAACGGCCATGCGTTCCAGAATTTGCGATAGTTCCTGAAAGTGGGTTTGGAGAGCAAAAACCAAGAACCGCTCTATGAAGTGTGTCTGGAGCAACGCGTCTTCTGTATTGCAGAGTTGTCGGAACAGCTCGACTGCCAGGTCGCGGTTATGACGCAAAACGGCCAACAATGCTTGGGCTACGCATGACCTGACAGCAATTGAAGGGTCTTGGATCATTTTCTCCAATGCAGGCTGAAGGTGCGCTATTCTTTTGTGGTCGATCTCGATCAATCTCGCAATGGCCTGCGCGGACCTGCCGCGATTTGTGTTAATGCCGTTGGTGAGGATGTCCCCGCGATAGTAATGCTCTTTCCCAGGCGAAACCTGAGTTCGCCACAATTCCCGCTGGGGGTCGGGATCCGCAGTCGCATACCACGCCACAAGATCAAGCGCCTTGGGCGGGACGTTGCTTTGGGCTGAACTGGCGATTAGGTCGCAGATATAGCGGCCTAGCGGCCTGCCCTCAACCCGGTGGCATCGTTCAACGACTCTCACGATGGTCTCTATTTCTAAATTCGTGTCATTGATTCCACGCAACACCGATTTGAAGTAAGATGGATGGGTGTGATCCGGAAATCTTAACACCAAGTCCGCGAACCGCTTAGGTTCGTGCTTTACCCTGTCTTCCAGAAGTCGGGATAATTCAACCGCACCCCCGACATAACGATCATTCTGCACAAATTCGCGATCATCTGTATCGTGCTGGCGTATAGCTGAAAGCCACTGCTCATCGCTCATCTTTTCAGTCGCATTCGCAGGTATCGGAGGCTGGGCCCTCTGCGCTTTCATTGGCGTCGGAGATGCCGGTTCCGGCCGTCCAAATTTCCGTTGAAGCTCTTCGAGACGTTTGCGAACTTTTTTTGAACGTCGAGTCGCAATGATGCCGCTCAGCAGAGTAAACTGAGCGTGCCCGTGTTGATTTCTACCCAAGACACTCTTTTCCCAGTCCGGGTAATATCCAAGCAGCAATGTCTCCAGTTGTTTGAGTTTTTCGTCAGAGCAATGGGGCGATATGGATTCGATCAATTGCCTCGACGCCCAATATAAGTTCGACGTGTAACCTATCTTTAGTCGCTCCGGTCTTTTGCAGAGATGGTCTACTCCCTCGTCCGCGAATAGCGGTCCGTTAGAAGCGAGGCTGCGGATCAGCAGGTATTGGATTGTCTCGAACGGAGACTCGCGAAGGGGCTCTATCACTGAGCGGTATATCGCCGTATGCAGTATAGCCAGCTTGGACAAGGCAACTTCCATAGCATTTAGCAGAGCGTCTTGGATACTGTAGCCACTCTGGAAGATCCTGAAGGACCAGATTGGGTCTTGGAGGAGTCCGCCACGCTCTTGCGAAGCACAGTCCTCTATGACTGCTCGCATGAACGGCATAACCTCTCGAACGAAAGACTCTGGGGCATTGCTGGCAAGTTCTTTCAGCGTGTTTTCAGCAAATTGGCTGTTTGCGATGGCGCCGTCGTTGTCGTCAAAGGGGTTGGGCTGCCCTGCGTTGAGGCTCAGGTGACGCCGGCGATCGAAGTAATGTCCGGCTACCTCACAGCCCCACACAGGGTGGGTGGATTGCAAGCTATACAAATTGCTCCATAAGTCACGGTTGTCTGCTATGTCGTCGAGGACACCTTTGTCTATCAGTTGGAACACCAACTCGAGGAAGCGCCGCTCTTGACTCCAATCTCCCCACACTGCCAAGTGGAGTAGATGGTTGTTCCAGCGTTCTGACTTACCGACGTACGGTTCTGCAAGTTCCGCCACCCTGTCAGGCAATTCCCTCTGGATTACCCTCAAGAGCGAAACAGTCTGGTCGACGAAGGCCTCATCCGGGTCATCCAGCCACTGCTGCACGAATCCTTGGGAGTGCACCAACCGGAACCAGGGAGGACGGCGCACTGTCATCCAGGTAAGGCGTGTTAAGGAGTCGCTGAAGTCTTTCCCAGCAAAACTGGATAAGACGTCCCACTCTTCCTTTACAGGTCCCGACAGATCGGCCAAGAGGGCAAAAACCACCTGCTTGATGTGAAAGCGAACGTCAGGACTGGAGAGGGATTCTTCGAGGTCGGCGATGTACCGATTGAAATCTGCATCGCGCAGGTAAAGCAATATCTGCCGCACCTGCGCGCGCCGGAACAGATGTTGTTCACCGCTTTCCAATAGGCCCAACAGGCTCTGGGAACCTCCTGCAAAACGCCGGGCAAATGCGTAATCGAAAAATCCTTCATGGAAGAAGGAGTACCGCTTGTTTTCAAGGACGAGAACATTTTCCGACACCATCGCCTCGGCGTCGCTATTCCAGTCCTCCACGAAGACTTCCGGAGTGCTCAAAGTCTGCCGCGCGTGCATATGGTCGCACAGGGCATATACCACCCGGGTCCATTGCACCGGCCGCCCAAGCCGCTCTTCGATGACTCTTTGGTTGTACTGCCAAAACCGCGCGTAAAGATCCTGGGACGTCTCGAAGTTCAGGGCACGGATTTCTGCATCTGCCACCAACTCCGTCAGCAGTTTCAGATGCAATGGGATCGACAACAGGTCCAGTTGGCTGGAATTAAGCGAGTTTGCATCCAAGCCGAACCTTGCGACAACTTCACGTACGGTTTCATGCGCCAGCCGCTCAACAGCCACGGGCTCGGCGACTCCATCTGAGTCCGTAAGGCGGCGCAGGCGGTGGTCGTTGTCAAGATCGAACTTGCGGCAAGCCAGCAGGATACGCATATTGGGATGGGCTTGCGCTTGCTGGATGATTTCATAGACGCAGTCGAAAAGTTCGGTATTCCGGCCCGAGGCAATGCTTAAAGCATCCAGTTGGTCTATGACAAGGACACAGTGCCTGCCCTGAGCTACGTTGGCAAGGACGTTGGCTGGAGAGCCGGGTAGTCCAATCTGCTCGCCAACGTCATTTGGCAACAGGGTAAACTCCAATCGGTCGGCGCGCAACGCCACGACTGGAGTGCCAGCGTCGAGGAGTTCCTCAACCACCTGGAGCATCACCACACTCTTGCCGATGCCCGCCTCTCCGGTTACCAGAACGCCGGTTTTCCCGCTGGATTCTTTCAGGCGATCATGAACTGTTTGAACCTCTTGGCGTGGGAGGACAGTATGGCCGATGGCTTGATAGCGTAGAAAGTTAACGTAGCGCTGGTTGGCCTCATCAACGGCCTTCAGGACATGAGGGTCTTTGTCCCAGTGGCGGCGACGAAATCCTCTGGACTTCAAATGGTTCCAGATATCATGAGTTGTGAGTTCATAGTGGACTCCATCTGAAGCCATCGCAGCCAGAACGTCTACAACGGTTGCGTCATCTCCTTCGACCAGGGTTGATGCGCGGCTTTCGATCATAGTGAGGAGGTAGGGCTCGTCGATCGTTCTGATGTGGACGCGCTTTAATTGTTCGTATGTCTCCTGCTTTGGCAAACTTGGGTGGGAATCACGAACAAGATCGAAGTTCGTCCTCATTTGGTCGGTGTTAATGAATGCTGCGTTGAATTCCTCCCAGTTAGCCGACCTTCTGGCTCTATCAGATAGTTCGGCTAACTGGCCTGCCGAGATGGCAGAGACGAATACGCAACGCACCATTGGGTCTTCTTGGAGTTTTGCGGTGAAGTTGGTCAGAACTCCCTCTCTTTTCAGAGCGTTGAGTGTCCAATGCCCGATGGAATGTTGTCGCTTTACTTGGTGATATTCCTGGATACCCTGTTTCGTGGTCCAGAACTCAAACCCTTGTCCTTCGGGTTCGGGCGGTTCCAGCCGTATCGAGTCAGCCTTTTCGGCCATGACATCCAGCAGGCACGCCACAGTCCAACGTCCTTCGTATCGGTTGCCAAACTTCTCAGCTGCTCCGCCCGGTAACGGCATGATTTGGTAGTTCCTCCAATCACTCCAAAAGATGGTCGTCCCTCATGCGCAATTCGCTGGTCACGCAATGACGACTTGGTCATCACTGCTCCGCCCGCCGCCCTTCCGTGATCCTCCGCCACTCCGCAGGCGACCGCACGTCATCTCGGATGGACCTTAAGAACCAGCTTGGTGAACTGCTCCATTATACACCTTAGCTCGTGGTCCAGTTTTGAGGGCCAGGCTCAGTTCCCTCATAGGCAAGTCGGGTATCGGTATCGTCTCCCTCTATGTCTAAAGCGGACACCACCTCTCTGATTCTGGCAAAACTCGCAGAAGCGTAGTCGCTCGCCTCATAGCGCTGGATCTGCTGCTCCTTCAAGCCGAGGCGGTCAGCCAGGCCCCGTTGACTGAGGCCGCTCGCGATGCGCGCCCGGATCAAAAGCCTGGGGAGTTCCGAAATACGCTCCAGTTGCTCAAACGCAAAGTTTCCGGCCTTGAGAGTTTCATACTCCTGAATACCCGCCTCAAGGTCGGAAAGTTGGCTCTGCAGCGCCTCTTTCTGCACGGCGAGCAAACGCGGATGGGATTCGGATTGATCTGCCCCACCGGCATCAAGTCTACGCAGCGCCTCAGAAAAGCGGTCTGCCTGGGCCTTAGTGATTCGATATTGCCTTTCATTCTTGATCATATCAGACCTCCTGGATCTAAGGCGACGATGCCTTTCCGGTCACCCGTATCCTTATCGGTCTGAAAGAAGTCCAAGAAGACACCTTCTCCCAAACCGGCGACCGCGGATGCCGGAAAGAACTCGCCACCGTACTTGGCCTTCTGCGCCGCGCGGCCGTCATCGAATGTCAGCAGTACGGGATCAAGCCTGTCGAGATCCACGCCCGCTTCCTCCCAGCAGGCGTCGAAGTCGCCGGGTTCCGACTTGGAGGAGACGAAGCTGCCGTCCACGTAAGCTGTAAGACAACCGGCGCTCCGCAGGTTCTCCAAAGCAGCTCGCAGGCCAACGAGCAACCGGCGCCGCCAGCGTGTTGTCCCAAATCGGTCATGGAGTTCACGCCAAGTGGCCCAGTGGACACCTGGGGGCAGGTTGCCGTCGGGCTCGAATTCCGGGATCATAACACAACTATAACATTGTGTTGCTGGATCGTCAAATGCGGTTGGGTGGCCGCCGCACGGGACGCCATCGACACCTGGGTAGATTGTCTCACGCGGGGATTGGTTTTGGATTGCGTATGGTGCTGGCTCCTTTCTGTGCGCTCCGTCTACAGGATTGCGGAAATGTAGCTAAATCAGGCTCTACAAGCGGTTGGTTTTGAGTGGGTTCTGTGTTATGTTGGCGGTGATACAGATGTCTGTTAAGTACAATTAGCGCGCACTTATCCCAACAGACCTTTTTATGGGTTCCCGCAAGCAAAGGAGAGAGCCATGAGCGCCGCGCCCGCCAGCGCGTCCGCAAGCGTCCTGGTCAACGTCCAAGAGGCCGCGCCCGGCCTCGTCAGAGCCTTCGACGCCGAACATTCGACCCGCTTCGAGGCCGCTTTGGAAGCGCTCGCGCCCAACACGCGCCGCGCCTACGGCGGCGCGCTGGCGGCCTGGGGCCGCTGGGCCGCGTTGCAGGGCGTGCATGCGCTGGCCGCGCCGCCGTTCGCGCTGCGCGCCTACCTGCAGGAGCGGGCCGCGGCCGGCGTCGGCCTCTCCTCGCTGCGGCTGACCGTGGCCGCGCTGCGCAAGCTGCAAGCGCTCGTCGGCGTCGAGCCGAGCGCGCACGACCAGGTTGTGACCGATACGATCAGCGGGCTGGCGCGCCAGGCCCCGCCCCCGCGCCAGGCGTACGCGCTCACCGCGGAGGCGCTGGCAATGATCAGCGCCTCCGCCTGCCAGCCGCGCGTCGGCCGCGGCGGCCGTCTGGAATTGGCTGAACAGGCGCGGCGCCGCGGGCGGGTCGACATCGCGCTGTGCCGCGTGCTGTCGGACGCCGGCCTGCGCCGCTCCGAGGCGGCCGCGCTGGTCTGGGACGACGTGGCGCGCTGGGAGGACGGCTCGGGCCGGCTGACCGTGGGCCGCTCGAAGACCGATGCCGAGGAACGCACCGTCTACCTGACGCCGGCCGCGGTCGCGGCTTTGGCGGCGATGCGGCCGGTAGACGCGGACGGCGCGGCGGCGCTGTTCGGGCTCTCAGCCCCCTCGATCGCGCGCCGCATCCGCGCCGCGGCCGCGACGGCCGGCCTGGGGGCGGGTTTTTCCGGCCATTCGGGCCGCGTCGGCATGGCGCGGCGCATGGCCGCGGCCGGTGCGCCCACGCATGAGATTATGGCGCAGGGACGCTGGAAAACGGCAAGGATGGTCGAGGTCTATACGCGCGCGGAGGAGGCGGGACGTGCCGCCAAATGGCTGGCGTAGGATCGCTGCGTCCGGCTCGCCGGCCGGATATGCATAGAAGGGAGATGCAAGCGGCGGAGATTCGCCACTTGCAGGGAGTCGAGGGACGTTTGCTGCAGCGAATTCGCGACCTCAGTTAGAAGTTTGCCGGTCGGGTGTTTTCCCGGGAAAGATCTTTTTTGGTAATACCTTCAGCGCAGACCGTTCAAAGCGTCACGTCAAAAGTTGCGCGCAATGCCTTGAGCTGCTCCGCCTCCCAAGCCTGATAGCCTTCCGGCGCCCGCCAGAATTCCTGCCATGCGGTGTTGAGAAGGCCGACTACCGGTGTCAACGACTCCTGCTTTGCCGTCACCACGCCGATCCCTTCGATGCTGTCTTGTACCGCTGAGACGATTCCAGACAGCAGAATTTCCGGGTAGCAGTGCCAGTATTCAGGTACTGGACAGTAACCCATGATCCCTACATACTCCCGCCAGGCTTTTTCGATCTGTTTGACTTCCGCAGCGAAACCGGTCGCCGTTAGCATCAGGAGGGCTGCTCGCATCCGCGCATCATCGGCCGGATGCGTCGTCACGAACGCCAAGGGCGTCTCAAAAGGGTCGCTCTCACGCTTGACGCACAGATGATAGTGCGACCAGGCAAATGCGGGCCCAGCAGTCAGCACGCCGAACAGGTCGCAGAAAAACTCTTGCATCCAGTACTCGGCCCAAGAGGTGCGCCATAGTTGAAGTTGGTACAGATGGCCCTCCGTCTTGCGCACACGTTCTGCGGCTACAGTTTCGTCGCGGAAATGTCTCACCATCTCGAACAGACTTTGCTTGTAGGCGGCATGGTACGTTTCAAGGGTTGGCAGATCGTTGTTCTGACCGTGGTGTAAAAGATGGCACAACTCGTGATAGATATCGGGCAGATGCAGGAGGAATCTGCTCTCCATCAAGGGTACACAGAGGAGATAGAAATCTGTGTATACATGGAAATAGTCCTGGGACATGTGGCTGATGGTCGGAGAGATCAGAGGAAAGGCGATCTCACGGCAGATCTCCGTAATAAGACGGTTGAGAAAGTTGTCATCATGGTTTGCTCTGCTGAGGGCGAATACCCCAATTCCTTCGACGCTTTTGAGATGCTCCACGATGCGTTTGAAGCGCCTCAAACGCAACGGTGTCTGCAACGTCGTATCGACAACCGTCTCTTGGGCCAAGTATTGAAGCTCTGCCTGGATGTCTTCAAGGTGTTTCAAACAGATTTGCCGCAGGCCATCATATTCACGCGGATACGTTCCATGCACGATTTGGCGCAACTGCCGCGCCCGCTCCAGCAGTTGACCAATTGACCCGCTCAAGTATCTCTCGACCATCAGCGTCCCCGTAGCCGGCGGGCAATGTCCGCCCGCTTCTGTTCCAATTTCCTGGCGAGTTCCTCGAGTTGACTCAGATATGCTTGATCGACGTCGCCGTCCTGAAGTCGTTCACCAAGCAGTTTCAAGTTTGCCATAGGTTCGGCGGTTCTTGTCCTGAGCAGGCTGTCCAATGTCAAAGCTTCAAGGGACTGCGATGCCAGACCTTGATCGCCGGCATCAACGAAGAGTTGCGCCAGCTTCTTCTGGTCCGGATCAGTCGGGTCAGCCTGCCCCCGTCCCAGGCGTTCAATCACTTTGTCTATCAGCACACCGTATGCTTCGACATCAGCGTAAACGCCGGTCAGCAGACTCAGATCACTCATGTTTCCTCCTCCTTTTGAAATCAGCTGTCCTCGAATTCAATGGCATCCTGATCATATTCTGCGGCCTCGTCGAATAGGCTGCGATCACAGAGCTTGAGCGAAAGCGGCAGGCGCGTCGCACCCTCCGGCCGGGTCCATGTGAGACAGCTTAGTGAAAAGAGATCCGACAGACAGTGTTCGATGGACATATCGCCTTCTGCCCGCCGGATGTGGAGCGGGTTGGATGTGCCTGGAATCGAGAATGGTTGCCCGGTCGTGCAGACATAGCCCTCGTCCGGAGCAGTTTGTAGCCAGGTACCGACCGTGGGGTTCTCTACATCGAGCACCTGACTGTCCTTCCGCCGCTTGACATTGAACATCCGCAGCGGCGCCGGCGCAGACTTTCTGATCTCGACAACCGTCAGGCGCCAGTCCGTATCGAAATGGCCCTCTTCGGCAAGTTGTTCGCACGCTGCCCTTAGTCCTTCGACTTCCGCCGGCCAGGCGCGTCCGTCACGATGGATGACGATCTTTGCTGGGCGTTGTTTGAAATAGGGGGCATCCTTGCGAATGATTTCGTACACGACTTTCTTGACCTGTGCTTTAAGCAACTGCTCCTTTTGCCGCGACGGACTCATGGAAAACCTGATGATCTGTCCTCTGTCAGCAATGAGGGTGAAGGCGGCGGTGTTATTCTTTACGTCAATTCCGATTACCAGATCGGCATGCAAAAGCGTATCAAGGACAAATGGCCACTTCCCATTGGCGAGTAATATCTTATTGAGCGCGACATTGCGCAAGTAACCGGAGAGACGACCACGTTCCGCGCTCCTAACGACGTAACGCGTTTCGTTCCCATACTTCTTAGCGGCATATGCCTTTTTTGCCATGTCCGTGTGAATCACGGCCCCATTGAGACCGAACAGGGAGGGGAATTCCTTTACCGTCCAGGCGGCCAGTTGATCGGCTGAGCGCGGGCGGCGTTCGTAGCGGTGTACCATAACGAGCGCGTCTCCCGGCTTGACTCGGTGGTTCTCCACGGCCTTCTTAATCGCACGTGACTGTCCGGCAAAGCCCCGGCGACCATCAGGGTCGTCATAAATGACAATTTCGGGATCGTATCCGCCACCTGCGGGGTAAAGTTTATCTACCTCCCTCGTGAGATCTTTGAGAAACTGCGCGCCGAAGCTGTTCCGAACACTTTTGGGTAGTACGAGATATTGTCGATTCAGGCGACTCTGTTCATAGAAGCCTGCCTTATTGTCTTTCAGGAGCGTCAGCCTGCATTGCCCATAGTCCTTGATCGCCGCGCAGTCATCTTGATTGTCCCCATCGATCGACAAAACTGCACCGTTGCCGAAGCGCAAGCTGGGCGGCATGAACGGTTTCGCTCTCACACACCCTGGCCGTTCCGAAACCGAAAGAGTGATGTTCCCGACCGGCACCTTCTTCAAAAACTTTGTGACAAGCCGGTTGATCTGCCTGTACCGATCCTGTGGTTTCATGGGCGTCTCATGATGATGCCTCGCGCCCTCTCGGCTATGCGTGTCCTGGACCAGATAGCAGAGCGCCGTGGGCGCCGACTTTTTCCCTGGACCGTTGGTACGGTAGTAAATTGCAGCGCCGTCCGACGCAAGGTTCGCTATTGAGGACGGGACAGGTTTCCGAGATCTTTTTGTCAGGTAGTCGATCAGACTGACCGCCTCGCCGCCAAGAGGAATGAAAGGCTCTCCTGCCTTCACGTCGGCGAGTCCATCAAGGGTTACCTCGAACCAATTGTGGCCCATTTTGTAAACACATGAGCGACCTTTGAGCTTGTTGATATGTTCGCGCAGAGGAGATGACGGCAAAGGTCGTTTTGAGACAAGCTTTCGACGCAGATCGACAATGAGTCCGAACCCACCTTCCGGATGTGGCGCAATGCGAAAGGTGAAGCCTTCAAAGAGATCGATTTCACCGAATTGGCGCTGAGGATTTTTGAAGAAGTACGGTTTCCCCGCACTCGGCTGCCATAATTGTGGTTTGTTCCAGAGTGGATTCTGAAAAGCGAACTGGAGATACCGAATTCGAAGAGTATCAAGCTCGGGTCTGTTCGAAGTGAAGTCGAGCTCGATTTCGTTTCCAGTGTCCTTCAACAGGGCAACAGCATGGACAAGAGGAATTTGCGCCGGAGGGTGCCCATACTTGGTTGGAACTGCCAGGAAGTTCTCGTCCTCTATGTTGCAGGTCGTCACCGGCGCTTTCAGATCATAGCTCAACTTCCGAACGAGCCGTTGCACATTGCCATAGTACTCTTGACCATCCCGGTGAAGACCGGCGATCCGGTATAGACGATAGGTTGTGCTTAACGCCTCCAAGCCTTCAATGCGGAAGCAATTCGTTTCAATCGACATGGGGCTCCTCCCAGAAGATGGCCCGGAATGCACAGCGTTGGCAGGTCTGTTCATACGTAGCGAGCCTGAAATCTTCGACGCTCAGTTCAGAGTATTTCCTACCTTCGGTCAGACAGGTTATCTCGTAAGCAGAGCTACACATATATTCCTCGGCCTCTACGATCTGTTCCTCGTCAAGCGAGTGTTCACGCACGACGTTCGTCAGGAGTTGGACTTCATAGAGCGTTGATGCTTGAGGCTGCATTCCAAAGCCAGTTGGAAAGTCACTATGCGGATTGCAGCGGCTCAGCGCGATGGCGTAGATCGCCAGTTGCAGCCAGGCGTCGTTCGTGCCGAAGGCGTGAACCTTCCAGTCGATGATTACGGGTGGAGCACTGCGACGGAACGCAATTGCGTCAGGATAGGCGAGCACTGTCACACCATCCATAAGCTTGTACTGGAGCGCGCGTTGTGCAACGACGTAATCGGACGACTTGAGGATCTGTTTGATATCTTCCATCCTGAACAGGTTTTCCAGAGCGGTCTCGACCTCACCCCACGCCCGTTCGATTTCATGCTCCGGCAATTCTCCTCCATATTCCATAGGGTACAAGACCGCAAAATCGTCTCCTTCTTGGGACACTTTTAGAGCCAAATCCCCGAGCGGATGCCGCCGGGCATAGGCCAGTTGCCGGTCGAACAGGCTGCGGGCGTACGTCTTGGCGTCGTTCAGCGTGATTGGGGAGCGGCGATTGATATTGGGAATGATCGTGTTCGAGATCACGTTATCGACGATACTGCCTCGCCACGCGCTTATGCTTTGGAGCTTACTGAGCAGATAGGCTCGCTTTCGGAATGGGTCTTTGGCTCTTGCATTTGCCACGACATTCTTGAAAAACCATTGCCTCTGGCACTGGCGAAATGAGCGGCTCGCCGAATAGGACCACCGCATTAGCGTCTCCTTCTTCGCGACCGGATGAATTGCAGGTATTCGACGAGCGCCTCTTCTTCCTCCTCCGTGACCGCGCCAATGCGAGCCGCAAAGGCATCATGGGCGGCCCGAGACTCAGCGGATGGGGCTTCTGGCACCGGATATCCGGTAAGTTCCATCAACAACTTGTAGGGCACTCGATAGAGTTGGGCGAGCTTGTACAGGTTTTGCGGCGCCGGCGTCTTGATCTTGCCGTGTTCCAACTGGCTAAGATAGGCGTTGGATATTCCAGTCTCTTTCTCTACTGCTCGGAGCGACATGTCCAACTTACTTCGCGCCGATGCGAGAAAGGCTCCCAACTTTTCTGTGTTCCGCGCCATATTGCTAAGTATATTTCGCAATGCTAAATTTGTCAAGCGAACGAGTATACCAGATCCATCCCAGATTTTTGGGAAAGAGCCAGGGTGCAGATTTTAGTGAGGAATTGAGAGCAGAAATGGGGGCAAAATGAAACGGGATAAGGCATCGATTGAGGGGCGGGAGCCGTCCGAGCTCCTCTCTATCGCTGGCTGAACTGTGATGGAAACCGGTTGAGCGGGTCGCTCCTGTCGGAGCCGGGCAACCCCTTCACCCAGCAAAGGCAAGGCGATCAGGACGCACGTCTTCCCGATTCTACTACTGTTTGAGTTGTCGATCGTGGCGCTCTCCTACCGCATCAAGGTGGCCGGTGCGCCAGCGCATGGAATCATGGCGCAGGGGCACTGGAAGACGGCACGCATGGTCGAAGTCTACACGCGGGCGGAGAAGGCGGGGCGCGCGGCGAAATGGCTCGCGTGACGGTTGGACCAGATCCGTACAACACGGTGTGCGTCCCAAGCGAAGTCCGGGAACCTCGTGATTGATTAGAGGAGCGGTCCCGATCCGAAGGGGCAATAACACGCAAGCGGCCAGCCCTCTGCGCGCTTATCAAGCCGCATGGACAGTTCCCCAAGAGTGATGGCTATTGCAAAACGCCATCGTTGATGGCATAATGCGGTCATGCCTGTACAGATTACGATAAGGGATGTTCCTGAAGAAGTGCGTGATGAGCTCGCCGTGCGCGCCGCGCGCCAACGCCAGTCGATGCAAGAGTTCTTGCGTTGCGAGTTGGAGCGTATCGCGTCGCGTCCCTCCATAGCCGCATGGCTGCAAAGCATTCGCGAGCGGAAGGCAGTGGCGGAAACACGGGTAGAACCGGACCATATCCTGCGCGCCCGTGACGCGGATCGAACGTGACGACAGTCGTTGACGCATCCGTGTTGGTCGCGATACTGGTCGATTCGGGCGACGAGGGCAAGTGGGCGGAAGCTACATTTGCCGAAGGCGACCTGGCCGGGCCGGAGTTGGTTCTCGTCGAGGCCAGCAACATCCTGCGCCGGCTGGAGCTGGGTGAGAAGATATCGCGTATAGAAGCCACCAGCGCTCATCGAGACCTGCTGCGGCTGGACATAGAGTTGTTTCCCTTCGCGCCTTTCGCTGAGCGGATATGGGCGTTGCGCGGCAACCTGACCAGCTACGACGCATGGTACGTTGCGCTGGCAGAGGCTCTGGATTGTCCACTGGTGACGCTCGACCGCAAGCTCAGCCGCGCCAGCGGCCCCATTTGTGAAATCATCGCTCCACCCCGTTCCTAATCGGTAGGGCCAAAGAAGCATCCCCTCGGCTCAAATTGCGTTGTCGCCACGCCACCAAACGCGTAAACCAGGGCGTCGTGAATGGCACTGGCTGCGCCAATGTCTGGGTAGTCATCGCTCATTCGGCGCACAACGAATGCGACAGGCAGTTGCGCGCGACGCTTCCCAATGGGCACGGGAATGCGGAGCAGACGAGCGCGCTCATCTTACAGGAATCGCGACATGAGCAAACTCGAAGACCTGCCACCCGATCATGAGCAACAGCCAATGGCATAACACTGGCCGCCATACCTCTACGCCAGGCAACTTACCGCTTTCCCGGGCAGATGTCTACAACGGCCAAGATTTGCGTAAACACCATTACTTGCGCATTTCCGCAAGTAATGGTATAAAAGCAAGTATGCAAATTCCACGCGAAGCCATCGCTATCCGGCAGGCGGCAGATCGTCTCGCCGAGATTCTTGGTGATCTCGAGTTCGCTGAGGATACTCACATTGCTGTACGCAGCAGTGACGGCCGGCAATGGGACGCGCTCTTCGCTGCCAGAGATCTTTCCTTTGTATTGGAATGGAAGCGTTCAGGATCCCCTGGCCATGTCGCTGCCGCGATCCGCCAACTGGAGATGGCCAAGCATAGCTTCCCTCATGAAGTAATTCCGCTGCTGGCAGTCCCTTACATGGGAGAAGCGGCGCAGAAATTGTGCGCGCGGGCCAAACTGCCTTGGCTGGATCTCTCAGGAAACGCGCGCATCAATGCGCCCGGTATATTCTATCAGAACCTGGGCAATCCCAACCGCTTCCGCCGCGTAGGACGACCGGAGAGCGCATTCGGACCAAAGGGCGCGCGGATAACGCGACGGCTGCTTATGGAACCCACCAAACCGGTAAGGCAGCGCAGCCTGGCCTCCTGCACCGGTCTGGATGAGGGACATACGAGCCGCATCGTCGGCAAGCTCCTGGAGGCCGGCCTTGTCAATCGAGGAGAGGACGGCATCAGTGTCACTGACACGAGCGTGCTGCTCGCTGCTTGGCGGGATGAGTACAGGTTTGACCGGCATCACGTTATTCGAGGCCACATTGCGTCCCGGGGAGGCGATCTGCTGATTCAGGCCATATCCGAAATCTTGTCGAGGATTGCGGAGCCCTACGCAGCGACTGCGCTCCCCGCGGCGTGGCTGTGGACACGCTACGCGGGATTCCGCCTTGCGACTGTGTACCTCTCAAGCTCGCCGTCGGCTGGGTTGAAGAAGGAACTCGGTTTCCGTGAAGAAGCCAGGGGAGCCAACACGTGGCTGGTTGTGCCCAACGACGAGGGCGTATTCGACGGCGTTGTACTTGTCGACGGGATTCGCTGCGTCCATCCTGTGCAGGCCTATGTCGACCTGAAGGACCATCCCGAAAGGGCGGCGGAAGCCGCCGATGCGCTGCGGAGGCGGCTCCTCTTGCGGGGCAACGATGATCGCTAAGCCATCGACAAGAGACGGGTACGGCATCGAGCAGTTGGGCTTTGTCCACCGGACATGTCTCTACATGGCGACCAGGCTGGGCGATCTGCTTGATGAAATCGTTGTGGTTGGCGGACTGGTTCCATATCTCCTTGTTGACCAGGAAAATTTGCCGCCGGGCTTGGGACCTCACGCGGGCACGATGGACCTGGACATGGGCCTGGCGCTGGCCATTCTGAACTGCGAGCGCTATCGAGAGCTGGGGCGCAGGTTACGGGACGCGGGCTTCGAGCCGGAAGTCAATGACCAGGGCAACAGGAGATTGCAGACCTGGACTGCAGGCGCGCCCCATCTTGTAACCGTAGACTTTCTGATTCCTCCCATCGCGGAGAGGGATAAGGGGGGTGAACTTCGACATTTCGAATCTGATCTGGCCGCGATAATCACGCCAGGTCTCGAACTGGCATTCAAAGACCGACGCTGGAAAGAGCTGTCCGGCCGCATTCCTTCCGGTGCATGGGCTACCCGGGATATTCCGGTATGCGGCCCAGGCGCCTTTACCGTGCTCAAGGCGCTTGCCTTTGGGAACAGGGCAGAAAACAAGGACGCCTACGACCTCTTCTACGTATGGAGCGGGCTTGGCGTCCCCGGTGTTGCAGAGAGCCTGGTTCCTCTCCAGCCTGACACCTGCATCGACGACGCACTGTCCGTGATTGAGAGAGACTTCTGCCATCACGATGGGCTTGGACCGATAGGGACGGCACGGTTCATAACTCAAGAGCTTGACGAGAACGTACAGGCGGACGTGGTCGGTTACGCGCAGGAGCTTCTCCGTTCCATGGGGCGATTGTGAGGCCCTCAAGTGATACGCATTACAGGGAACCTTGCCATAGAATCCACCCGCTCAGCTTCGCCAGCCGCCACTTTGGGATAAGAGAGTGCAGCCATGCTGATTCAGAACGTCCAAGTGAAAAACTTCCGCTCTATCTTGAATGAATCACTGCCATGCGATTCTCTCACAGCATTAGTGGGCCGCAATGGTTCAGGGAAATCTTCGTTCTTGAGCGCATTAGAACTGTTTTACAACCCAACGGCCAGAGTGACTCCAGAGGACTTCTATGCTGAAGACGTGACTCAGGATATCGAGATCGCGGTCACCTACACCGACCTCAATGCAGAGGCAAAAGACTTTTTCTCAGCCTACATCGACAATGACAGGCTAACAGTTGTTCGGATTTTTTCTGATCCCCAGTCGGGAAGGTCAAGCAGCTACCACGGAATGCGCCTTCAGAATCCGGATTTCGTTATCATTAGGAACGCTGGCCCCGCCGCCATGGCTATCAGAAAAAAATATGACGAAATTAGGAAGAAGGAAAAGTACGCATCATTGCCTTCCGTCAATTCGGCGGATGCCGTGCGAAGAGAGTTAGTTATCTGGGAAACGCAGAACCCAGAACATTGCAAACCACTAAGGGATGAAGGCCAATTCTTTGGATTCACGCAGGTAGGTCAAGGTTATCTTGGGCGATACACTAAGTTCATTCACGTCCCAGCTGTGAGAGATGCACTGGAAGATGCAACTGAGAGAAGAGGTTCATCAGTCACAGAGTTAATGGATCTAGTAGTGAGAAGTGCCCTCGCGAAGCGAAAAAATGTTGAAGATTTCAGACAGCGTACACAAGACCAATATAGGGCAATCATGAACCCCATGAATCTCTCTGAACTAGACAACCTATCGCATGACTTATCTCGGACACTTCAATCATATGTCCCGGATGCCAAGGTTCTCTTGCAATGGTCTGAACTGCCGGACATTTCAATTCCTATGCCACAAGCGGAAGTCAAGCTTATGGAAGATGATTACGAATCGAGAGTAGAAAGGACCGGGCATGGTCTCCAACGCGCATTCATCATTACAATGCTACAGCATCTTGATGCGGTCAGATACGTGGAGCCGGTGCCAGAGGATGGAGCCTCAGAAGGAGCTGAATCAGACGCAGGAGCTATCAATTTCCAGCTTCCGAACCTAATTCTGGCAATTGAGGAACCAGAACTATATCAGCACCCTAGTCGTCAACGCCACTTGGCTTCAGTCCTGCTAAACCTTGCGGCGGGTGCAATTCCCGGCGTGGTCGAAAACACACAAGTCATCTACGCTACGCATTCTCCGTTATTCGTTGGTCTAGATCGTTTCGACCAAATTCGGGTCCTACGCAAGGTGTCCCGGAAAGATGGTAGACCCAGGACTACTCATCTCAAAAGAGCCGATATGGGAGCTGTGGCTAGTGAACTGTGGCATGCGAGCGATAGACAGGGCGAGAGGTTCACAGCAGAGACGCTCAAACCTCGTCTCCAATCCATGATGACCCCTTGGATGGGAGAAGGATTTTTTGCTGATGTGGTCGTATTGGTTGAAGGTGAAGATGACCGTGCGGCAATCCTGGGTTTCGCAAGATTAAAGAAGTGCGATCTTGATAGTCTGGGGATTGCTGTCATACCCTGCTCCGGAAAATCCAGCATAGATCGTCCCCTTGTCATTCTTAGGCAATTGGGCATATCGGTGTATGTAGTATGGGACGGAGACTGTGGCGAAAATAATGCAAAACCCGAAGATAACAGGTACCTGCTCCGGCTTCTATGCAAGCCCGAGCAGGACTGGCCTCACTTTGTTGCCGACTCATCCGCTTGCTTCAAAGTCAATTTAGAAAAGACTTTGGAGGATGAAATAGGCAAGGAATCCTTCACCCAGTGGTTGTCGGAAGCTCAGCAAGAATTCGGCATAGGCAAGAAGAAACATGCACTCAAGAATCCAGCGATTCTTGAATACGTAATCGACAAGGCTGCGCTGAGCGGCAAGACCAGCAGGTCACTGGAGCGCATCGTCGAGAGTATTTTTGCCCTTAAGAGCCAGCCCTAGGTGTGCCCATGATACCTTCAGGCCGTAAGCGGCTGGCTAAGATTGTTCCATTTTTAAATGCAGGGAGGACATCATGGATCGACGGATTTGCGAGGCGATTAAGAACAAGCACCATCTAGCGTTCAACTACGATGGCTTTCCGCGCGAGATCGAGCCTCATGCCCACGGGACATCCCCGACAGGCAAGGAAGTTGTACGAGGCTACCAAACCGACGGACAAAGTTCAAGTGGACAATTGGGGTGGCGCCTGTGGGATGTGGCGAAAATGGAATCGTTGCGAGTATGCCAGTCTACCTTCGCCAACGTCCGCCCCGGCTATGTCCAGGGTGACTCGCAGATGCAATCAGTGCATTGCGAGCTCTAGCGTCTGATCCACTCGTTATGGGGCTTCTCTTTGCCATAGCGAAGGAAGGCGCCTTCACGCCGCTTCCCGATGCTCGCGTGATCAACGTCAGCTATCTTTTCGAAGGCAGTGCTGGAGCCGATCATCGCAATAGAGAATTCCGTAGAAGGGGCTGTTGCTCATGAAAATAGTTCATTTCTCTGATCTTCATCTGGACTCCCCATTCGCTTGGGCCGGCGCAACAGGAGAGGCAGCCAGGCAACGTCGACAGGCGCTTCGCGACACCCTAGTGCGCATCGTCGATCTGACACGCAAGGTGAACGCCGATGCGCTCTTCTGTGGTGGCGACCTCTACGAGCATGATTACTTCAGACTTGACACCGCAGAATTTCTAAGGGACACGTTTGCCGGGCTCGCCCCGCTTCCCATCTACATCGCGCCGGGGAATCATGATTGGTACGGGCCGCAAAGCCTGTACGCACAGGTAGCTTGGAGTGAGAACGTCCATGTCTTCCGGGAAGCGGTCCTCCGCCGGGTTGAGTTGAATAACGGCCTGTGGCTATGGGGGGCAGCCCACTTGGGACCAGCCAATACTGACGGTTTTCTCAACGGATTCCCCGTGGAACGGTCAGGCATCCACATCGCCTTGTTCCACGGCGCGGAGCGTTCGTGGTTCGGTGAGCAAGACACCGGGAAGCAAGCGCACGCTGCATTTGACGCCAGTGAAATCGAGGAGGCAGGGATCGCCCACGCCTTTCTCGGTCACTATCACCGTCCCAAGGATGCGAAGTCTCACACCTATCCTGGTAATCCCGACCCGCTGGCCTTCGACGAGAATGGCGAACGCGGCGCCGTCGTTGCGACCATCAGCCCGGATGGACGCGTCGCGCGCGCGCGCCATCGGGTCGCGGTGACCGAAGCGCACGACCTGGAACTTGATGTCACGGGGTTGACGACCCAACAGCAGATTCTCGACCGGCTTGAGGCGAAGGCTTCATCCCTCTCAGGATTCGTCCGCCTGACTGTGAGGGGCGAGATCGCCTCGACCATCGACATCCACGAAAGCGACCTGCGCGACAGACTGAGCAATTTCGAGGCCATGAAGATCGTGTTTGGCGACCTTCGCCCGACCTACAACTTGGCGTCGATCAGCCAGGAGCCTACGGTCCGGGGTCAGTTCGTCCGTGATGTGTTCGACTCCAACCTTGCCGAGGAAGAGAAGCAGCGGGTGGTGGTCACCGGTCTGCGGGCATTGGAAGGTCGCACCGATCTGGAGGTTATCTGATGCGATTCGAGTCCGTGAAAGCGCACGCATTTGGACCGTTCAGGGACGAGACGCTAGAACTCTCGCCTGGCATGAACGTCGTGTACGGCCCGAACGAGGCTGGGAAGTCGTCGTGGCACGCCGCGCTCTACGCCGGCCTCTGCGGGAGGCGGCGCGACCGCAGAAAGGATAAGGTCGCGAAGTTTGTCGAACGGTACAGGCCATGGGACGGCGACACCTCCTGGGATGTCGGCGCCATCATTAAGCTGGACGACGAAAGACGCGTCGAATTGCGCCACGACCTCGCAGGACGCGTGAACAGCAGCGCCAGCGACGTTGAAATCGCTGGGCGCGATTACACAAACGAGATCATGTTCGAGGGCGCGCCCGACGGCGCGCAGTGGCTCGGGCTCGACCGGCGCTCGTTCATCATGACCGCCTGCATCCGCCAAGCCGAGATCCTTGAGCTGCTCAGCCCTCCGAACACGCTTCAGGATGCACTGCAACGCGCCGCCGATACCACCGACCGCGATGGCACGGCGTCAGAGGCTCTCGTTCGGCTACGCGACTTCCACGCCGACTTTGTCGGCAGCACGCAGGCGTGGACCAAACCGCTTAGGGTTACAGAGGAGAAAGTCCAGAGCGCCGAAAGGCAACTGCAAGAGGCGCAGGCCGCGCACGAGGCATACCTGACCCGTTGGGTGGAGGTGGACAAACTCGATCAGGAGGCTCGCGATGCGGAGCGGAGACTCGGTGTTGCGCGCGCGGCGAGTAAGAAGGAGGAGGAGGAGGAGGCCGCTGCGCGGCTCCGCCGAGCGCGGGAGCTGAACGCCAACTTCCCTGGCGGAGCGCCCAGACGTCCGAGCGAGGATGACAACATTGTTCGACAGGTCGTCAGCGCTCTCGCCGCGTGGGAACAGCGTCCGAGCGTCCGCGAGCCGGAGGGAGAGACAATACCGGCCCTCGAAGCGCGGCTGGCCGAGGCCAACCTTCACTTCGCCGTGAACGCCGAGCGAACGGCGAGGGAAGTCGAGAAGCGGCTGGAGCGGGCACGGGAACTGGACGAACGTTTTCCGCATGGGCGGCCGCCTCGCCCGAGCGAGGACGATCAACTCGAACGGCGCATTGACAGCGCCCTCAGCGCCTGGGCGTCGCGTCCCGACGTCCAGGTGTCGCCCGGCCAAACAGTGGACGAGCTAGAAGAAGATCTTGCCCGTGTCGAGGCTCAACTGGAAGGTGCAGGAGAGTCCGCCAGACATCAAGAGGGGGATGTTCGCGGCGGCTTGTTGGCTACGCTCCTGCGCGTCATGCGCACGTTCTTCGCGGCCTTTTTGCGACTGTTCGGCGTTGGGCGTCGTGACCCATCAGTGCAACCAGAGAGAAGACAGGCATTGGAGGAGAGTCGGGCGCACATCCGGGAACTTATCGCGGCGCGGGAGCATGCTGATCGGCGTTTGGAGGAGGATACGCAGCGAGCTCGGGAGGCTGCCGACAATGTACAAGAGGCAGCTTTGGCGGCAGAGCTCACGGCGAGCGGTCCAGGTGCGGCGGCGGCATCGCTCCTCGAATGGCAAAAGCGTCGTACCGACCGCCTCACGGAGATCGACGAGCAGATGAAGGACTGGGTGGAGCTTCAGCAGGTCCTCGGCGAGGGGACGCTGGAGGAGCTTGCGGAGAAGGCTGCAGCCGCCCGTGACGAGGCGGTTGTAACTGCGACTCGCCCGGACGCTGATGCGCTTACCGCCGCGCTCTCAAGACTTGAGCTGGAAGCTTCGGAGGAAGCAACCACTGAGCAGCAGAGAGCGGCCCTTTTATTTAAGATCGAAGAGCGTCGCAGGCAGGAGGAGGAGCACAAAAAAGCTGCCGCCGGCGTCGCCGCGGCCGAGAAAGCGGTGGCAGAAGCCGCGCGGCTCGTCGGTGTTGAGGAGATTTCCCCCGATGAACAGATCGAGGCACTCCGCTCCTGGCAAGATGATCGCGATGCCGAACTTGAGAAGGCAGGCGGCGCGCTCGATGAATGGGAGGAACTGCAGCGGATCCTTGGCCAGTCCTCGCTGGACGACCTGGCTGGTGAGATGGAACGCCTGCGCACTGAAGCTCGCGCTCTGGCGGACGAGGTGGACATCGAGGACACGGCCGAACTTCTCGCTCCGCTTACGGAATCTGAGTTCAGGGACGCCGAAGACAAGGTTGACAGATCGCGTACCGACTTCAACCGCGCGCAGAGTCAACTTGAGGTGTTCGCTCGGGAGCTGATGGATGTGGCGGAAGCGGAAGAGGATCTCGCGGCCGCAAAGGATGCACACGCTCGCGTTCGGTCGCTCGGCGACACGCTGAATTCGACGATCAGCTTCTTGGAGAAGGCCGAGGAGAACGTCCACCGGACCGTTGCCCCGGTTCTCGCCAAGATAGTGCGAAAGTGGCTTCCCAAGGTCACGGATGGTCGGTATACGGACTGCCGCGTCGACCCCGAGAAGCTCGCTGTCGAGGTCGAAACGAGGGACGGCCGCTGGCGACAGGCCGAGCTCCTCTCGCACGGAACAGCCGAGCAGATTTATCTGTTGTTGCGCTTCGCGCTGGCCCGCCACCTGGCCAGCCAGGCCTGCCCGCTCATCGTTGATGATGCCGTGGCCGCTTCCGACAGCCGACGGAAACAGGAGCTGCTCGAGACGCTGCTGGCGGTGAGTGAGTCCACGCAAGTGATCCTATTCACCCATGAGGACGATGTCTGCGCGTGGGCGCGGGGCCGGTTGGTGAGTGAACCGCACAAGCTCATTGAACTCGACGGGCCAGAACGTTGACATAGTACCCCGATCCCAGGCCGTGGTGGGGCGGCTCGGGGGTGCGGTCGATGACCCCCACAACGCGCGCGTCGTCAACGACCATCTCCGCCGCTCCCAGACCGCCTTCCGCAGTGCAGAGCGAGTCGAGGCCGGCCCCCATGCTGACGGTATGCCCCTTGATCGGGCCGTAATCGGCCAGTGCCATCGCCACCGCCCGTTGCCTGGGAATCCCCAGTTCGCCGATGCCCGTGAGAACCTCAACCGAACGGATCTGAATCTCCTCCCCAGGACCGACCACCACTGTCCCCAGCGGGCTGACAACCAAATCCTGTGCCACACAGGCTCCGGTCAACAAGAAGGGGGAAAGCAGGACCAGCCAGCGCAACAGTACAAGCTGGGCGCGGTGAACTGTCATCATCATCTTTGCTCCTTGACCCGCGCCGGTTGTCGGCGGCGGGCCTTCTCGCTCCCCCTCGTCGGCCGGTCAGGGCACGGCCGACTGCAGCAACTCGTATCCGCCCCGTGTCGCCGTTGGACTAAAGAAGGGAAGGACTAGGAAGACGTACCCAGCTACCTTGCTTGGGTTCACCTATTCGAATTCGCGGATGCGCTCTACGACTGTACTCAACCACCTCGTCAGCTCAGCCAACTCGGGTTCGTCCCAACTCCGGTCGGTCCGACACACAAGATTGTTGCCCCTGCCCGCAGGCGCAAACAGGCGAGTGTTCAGCGCATTGGTCCTCAGTGTTTCCACCACATCCTGTGGGACGTTTGACTTCCTTAGCACCGAGTCGAAGTCAGTGTAAATGTTCTGGTTGTACGCCGATGGCGGGTAGCCGTAGCAGACCACGATCAGAGCCCCGCTGGATACCGCGTTGAGTGAGAACCCCTTGAGGCCCCATTTGATTCTCATTCCGCCCTGCTTTCCAAGTGCCAGCACTCTTTCGTAGACAGTTTTCCCGTTCTTGTTAAGAGACTCGATGAATTCCAGTTCGTCGGTTCGGCTCTGACGCCTCTTGAACTCTGAAGATGCCTCCCTGTCATCCGGCTGAAGCTCCGCCGACTGATCGGTGTCCTGCGACGTTACGTCTCGGCCTGGCATCACCCGTAACAGGACCTCGATTTGCTCGGGTTCCACTTGGAAGAACTCTCGAGAGGGGTTTATCCGGTTTGGCCCAAAGGCCGTGTGCAGTGCCCGCTCAATCTCAACAGCTTCCCTGTCCTCGATTTCTCGGGCGATGACGCAGTCAAAGGGAAGCGGCACACCTGTCGTGTACAGGTCTCCCATTCTACGCTGTACGTCCGGCCTATCGGTCATACCGATTTTCACGATTCCCGGCATCGCCGGATTGGTTAACACGTAGACGATGTTGGACATTTCTACTTCTCCTTGTGGAGAGTTGGTAATCAAGTTGCGACGGAACCTGAACTACCGTTCTACCAGCCCCGGCGGTTCAGTTGGAGACCTTTCGACTATCGAACGGCGTTCACTTCGAGTTGGACGCCCTCGTGCTGCTGAATGCGGCTGATGACCTCGAACAGGTTGCGGGCATGGGGATTGCCGGACGGTCCGAACATGCGCATGAGACTCTTGGGCGGCTTGTTCGTGAGGGAGCCAAGCTCCTCGAACCCGATGGTCGCGTTGATGTAGTCACGCAGTACGATCTTGCCCATATCGACGTCCCGCTGATGGTGAGAGTTGGTCCCACCACCGAGCAGGACTATCAAGGTGGCTCCGTCCCTGCCGAAATAGACTCTGCAGCCCAGGCCGACGTTTATGCGGCACTCTAGCACTCCGCTCCCAACGCCTCTGACGTTGGACAGGTTTCCAGCCTCCATGCCGGGCGAGGGCCGTCCTGACCCTGACCGCTGCCCTAGCGTCGAGACCATCGACCGAATGGACTGCGGCCTCGGTCGTCTATAGTATTCTCCGATCTCGATCATGTAGATATGGTAACGTCACCGTTACCATGATGCAATGCCTCGGGCAGACGTTGAACGGCAGCGCCGGATTAGAGGGGGGCGGCCTGTCAACGGGCTCGCGCACAGCCCACCTCACGAGGCGCGAGATTCGAGGGGACGTTGGCGGTGTGTTACCCGTGTACAGGAGATCTCGCAGAGCGGAAAGTTGCAGATCGGGCGATTCCGTAGCTGAAAGCGAGGCGAATGGCGTAGTCTGCCACATCAGAGCAGAGCAATCTGTTTCCGGAGCTCCTTCCACGGTCATGGGGCAGCCTTAGCTACGAAATGGGGAAAGTGGAACAAGGTGGATTCAGCGGGTGATGTTCCAAGCCCAGCCAGGAAATGGAACAACAGGAACATGGACGCGAAAGCTCAGCGGATAATGCGGACGGCAGGGCCGGTCATCGGGTCATCGAAGGTGGCAGGAACGTCGAAGTACGTTTACCACTTGCGGCTGATTGAAAGGTTTCTCTCCCGCCCGCCGCATGATCGCGGCACCTCTCCGTTTCACCCCACGAGCATGTGCGACCATTGCTCATCCTGACGTATACTCTGACGGAAAACAGATTAACCGCGTGCCCTACGCCCCGCAATGGAGACAAGTTACATGCAGCAATCTCCCCCGTATGTTGAACACATCGAACAGGCCCAGGAACGCCTGGAACGCCTTCTGAGTGAATATCAGGCCGAAGACCGCTTCGCCCCTGTCACCGTCGTCGTGCCAACAACCTATGCAGGACTCTACCTGCGTCGCGACATCGGCAAGCGCGGCCTCGTCAACGTGCGTTTCATGCCGCTTGCCCGCCTCGCCGAACTGATCGGAGCGCCCAGCCTGGCCGCCAGCGGCCGGCGTCCGCTCAAGCCCCCCATCGAATTCGCTGCCGTCCGCCGCGTGGCCAACGATGCCGCAGGCCAGCTTGAACCTTTCCGCGCCCATCCCTCCTTCCACGCCAGCCTGCGCACGACGTTCCGAGACCTCCGCTCCGCCGCTCCGGACGCCCTCACCGCGCTCGAACAGCAGCCCGGAATCCCCGGCGAAATCGCCCGACTATACTCACGCTTTCGCCACCACACTAAAGCATACTACGACCGGGAAGCGCTCACTGAAGCGGCCGCCGACGTGGTGGGAACCGACCACGCCGCAACCGCCCTCACCGCGCTCGGCCCCGTCATCGCATACCTGCCGCGCACCCTGACGCCCGCCGAGCGGCGCCTACTCGACGCCCTTCGCGACGCATGGACGTGCGTAACGATCCTGGCCGCCACCGGCGATCCAGAAGCCGACAAAACCATGCTCACCACCGCTGCGCCTTCTGCGCCCCCGACACGGCCCCAACGTCCGGCACACCTGCTCGTCGCCTCCGACACCGGCGAAGAGGTGCGTAGCATCGTCAGATCGATCGCCACCGCCGCGCACGCGGGCACCCCCTTCCAGCGGATGGCGGTCCTCTACTGGCAGCGGGAGCCGTATGCCGCGCTTATCGCCGAACAGTTCGCCGGCGCGTGCATCCCCACCGCCGGCCCATCAACGGCAAAGCTGGCCGCGACCCCGGTCGGGCGCATGCTCAAAGGCATCGTCGATCTCACCGGCGGCGACTTGCCCAGGGACGACGTGATGCGCTGGCTCACCTCCTGTCCGGTCAAGCCCCAAACGGCCAGATTCAGCCCTTCGCGTTGGGACGCAGTCTCGCGTGAAGCGGGCGTCGTTGCCGGGATAGAGCAGTGGCGCGACCGCCTGGCGCACTATGCGACGCGCCAGCAGCGCACGGCCAAAAGCCAGAGCGAAGAGCTATCCGCAGCCAAGCAAACGAAGTTGGAGCAGTCGGCGGAAGAAGCGTGGACCTTGCGCAGCTTTATGCTGAGGCTGCACGATAACCTCGCGCGTCCTACCGGCCGCCTGACATGGGCCGAGTTCGTCAAATGGGCCGAAGAGCTGCTCACCCAATACCTTGACGAAGACGCGCTCCCCTCTGCCGAGCGGGAAAACCATGCCCTCATCCTATCGGCTCTGCGGGAGTTGGCGATCCTCGACGCGGTGGAGGACAGCGCGGAGTTGGACGCTTTCCGGGCTGCACTTGACGAAGCGCTCAATCGCTCCGCTACAAGAGTGGGCGCATTGGGCGAAGGTCTGTTCGTCGGCCCCGTCGGCAGCGCCGCCGGACTGCGCTTCGACAGGGTGTACCTTGTGGGCATGGTCGAGGGCCTCGTGCCTGCGCAAATCCGTGACGATCCATTGCTTTCGCAGCGGGAACGCGAGCAAGCGGGACTCCCGCCCCGCTCCTCCGCCGCCGAACGGTACGACTACCTCATCGCGGCCGCGGCCGGACGCACCCGCGTGCTCACCTTCGCCCGCGGCAACAACATCGCCCAGCGAGAGCAGCATCCCTCCCGCTGGTTTCTCGAAGAGGCCTCCCGCCTGAACGGCTCGCCCGTCTACCCCTCGATGCTCTCCTCCCCCCGTGATCTCGCCTCACTGCGAGAACAGCCCTGGTTTGAAGAAGTGGTATCGGCCCAGGACGGCATCAACGCCCTATCAGAAGCGCAGCCTGCCGACATCCATGACTATGATCTCCACCGGCTGTCACAGTGGCGGCAACTTGGCTACCACATCGGCGATCATCACCTCGCCCAGTCGGAAACCGTTTTCACGAACGCCCTGGAAATGCAGCGGGCCAGGAACGCAAGACCGTTGACACGCTGGGACGGAGACCTTGCGTCGGCCTCCTCTTCCTCCGGACGCATCGGCCTTTCCAACCGTGACATTTTCTCGCCAACGCGACTTGAGACGTGGGCGACCTGCCCGTTCCGCTACTTTCTTTCCAACGTGCTCGGCATCGCCGCACTGGAGCAGCCGGAGGAGGTAACGACCATTTCCTCCCTGGAGCGAGGCTCGTTGCTGCATACGATTCTTGAGCGCTTCATCAGAACCGCGCAGGAGCAAGGCACCATCCCGCTGCCCGACCAACCCTGGACGGATGACCATCGTCGCCAGCTCATCGAGATCGCCGAACAGGAGTTTCAGCAGGCCGAACAGCGCGGGGTGACGGGCAAACCGCTCCTGTGGGAGTTGGCCCAAAGTGAAATACTGAACGATCTGAACCGATTCCTGGATGAAGACGCCAAACTTCGCCGCAAACATGGCGTCTCGCCCCACGCGGTCGAAAGCGCTTTCGGAATTCCCCGGCACGAACAACCGCCGCCGCTGGGCCCCGTCGAGTGGTCGAGCGCCCAGACCGGCCCGCTCCGGTTTCGCGGCTTCATCGACCGCATCGACCTCTCACCGTCCGGCGATACCGCCCTCGTCCTCGATTACAAGTCGGGCGGAACGGGTGAATACACGAACTTGAATAAAGACCCCGTCCGACGAGGCACACGCTTGCAGCTGCCCGTGTACGGTCTCGCGGCCCGGCAGCTGCTGGGCGACGGGGTCGACATACAGGTCGCTTACTGGTTCGTGACGGCGAAGGAAAAATTTGTGACACGCCCCCCCAAACCGGGGCATCTCGACAAGATGCTCGACGCCTTTGCCGCCGTCGTGGGCACCATCACCGACGGCATCGGCGCCGGCCTCTTCCCCGCCAATCCGGGCAAGGACGGGACCAATTGCCGCTACTGCGACTTCAAGAATCTCTGTCCGACACGGCGCGAGCAGCATTGGCAGCGCAAGCGCAACGATCCACGATTGGCCGCCTACGTGGCGATGGCCGACGGGGAGGGAAGCTGATGAGAACCCTTTCCGACCAGGCGGCACGCAACGCAATTCTCGAACGCCTTGACGAAAACATGGTGGTCGAAGCGGGCGCCGGCGCCGGCAAGACACGCGCGCTCGTCGACCGCGTCGTCGCGCTCATACAGACGGGACGCGCGACGCTGGGCGGCGTCGCGGCGATCACCTTCACCGAATCGGCTGCCGCCGAACTGCGTGCCCGCATCGCAGAGAGCCTCGAAAAGGCCGCCAGTGATCCCCATCTGGGGCAGGAAGAGCGGGCACGTTGCCAACACGCCGTGGCAGAGTTGGACCAGGCCGCCATTCAGACGCTGCACAGCTTCGCCGGCAGCCTTCTGGGCGAGCGTCCATTGGAAGCGAGCCTGCCGCCCGGCTTCGCCATCCGCGACGAAATCGAGGCCGAGATCGCATTCGAAAACCGCTGGTCAGCGTGGCTCGACGCGACCCTCGACGACCCCAAGGCACAGCAGGCGCTCCGGCCCGGCCTGGCCGCAGGCATGACCCTGCGTCACCTCCGTGAGATCGCGGACAGTTTCCACAAGAACCACGATCTGCTTGGCGGCGTCCCTTTTGATACGCCTGCACCCCATGCCATCGAAGGCGAGAAGGCCTCGGAACTGATCCCGGCGCTCGAACTGCTCCGCCGCTTTACGCTCGATTACGCCGCCGAACGCAAGGCCGACGGCCATGTCGAGTTCCTGGACATGATCGTCCTCGCACGCGATCTGCTCCGGGACAATCTCGACGCGCGTGACCACTTCCGAGAGCGCTACACCCACATTCTCATCGACGAAGTGCAGGACACCGACCCGCTTCAGGCCGAGATTGCCATGCTCCTGGCCGAAGAGACGCACGCACGCACGCGGCCGCACGACCGCCCCAAAGATTGGCGCAAAGTGCAGCCCGCCACCGGCAAGCTCTTCATCGTCGGCGACCCCAAACAGTCGATCTACCGCTTCCGCCGCGCCGACATTCAACAGGTTGAACAGATGCACGAGGCGGTCGGCGGAGTCAACGTGTTACTCCAACAGAACTTCCGCTCGCTGCCGCCGGTCATCGACTGGGTCAACCACGTATTCTCTCAATGGATGCAGGAGGGCGAAGCGCAGGCCGACTACTCCGACCTTGTCGCGGGCACGCAGGATGATCAGTCGCCCCCCGTTCGCTACATGGGAGGAGAAATCGACGGAAATATCGGAGTCGTGCGCCGCCAGGAAGCCGAAGCCATCGCTAATGCGGTACGGGCAGCGATCGAGGAGGGCTGGCAGGTTCGTTCCGAGGACGACGGCACGGTCTTCCGCCCCGCGGCCTATCAGGACATCTGCGTCCTGATGCCTCGCCGCGCCGGCTTTGATGCTCTTGAAATTGCATTCGAAGACGCGGGCATACCTTTCCGGCTCGAAAGCGCCACCCTGATCTACAATACGCAGGAGGCGCGCGATCTGCTGAACTGTCTCGCGGCTATAGACGATCCGACCGATCCGGTCGCGGTCGTGGCCGCGCTGCGCTCTCCGGCCTTCGCCTGCTCCGACGCAGATCTGCTGAAATTCGTCGAGGCGGGCGGCCAGTTCGACTACCTTGCCGAAGACAACGCCCCGCCTGGGCGCATCGCCGACGCGCTGGCGGTTCTGGGGGAGTTCCACGAGCGCCGCAGATGGACCTCTCCGGCGGCGCTCATCGAGCAGTTCGTGCGCACGCGGCGGCTCAGAGAACTGGCCCTCGACGAGCGGCAGTGGCGCGGGCGGTGGACACGTTACGGCTTCCTGATAGACCGCGCCCGGGCCTTTGCCGCGGCCGGTGAAGCCTCCCTGCGCGCATTCCTCGCGTGGACGGATCGCCAGCGCGAAGAACAGGCAAGAGCGCGGGAGACGGTCGTCCGGGAGTCCGACGCCGGCGCAGTCAGCGTGATGACCGTCCACGGCGCCAAGGGGCTGGAGTTCCCCATCGTCCTCTTGGCCGGGCTGAACGCTGCCCAGAATCCCAGGTCTGATCCCGTGCTGTTCGACCGTAAAAACGGACGGGTCGAGGTGAAGGTGGGTTCGAGAGGAGCGTCCCTGCAGACGGCGGGCCACGAAAGTTTGGCCGAGTTTGAAAAGGAACGTGAAGAAGAGGAGCGTGTGCGACTGATGTACGTTGCCGCCACGCGCGCGCGCGATCATCTCATCGTCAGCCTCTACCGGAACGCAAGGGGCAGCAAATCGGCCGCGGCCCGTATCGAGGCATTCATGCAGGGGGCGGACCATCTCTGGCAGCCATTCGATCCCCCGGTGCTCGCCGCGCCGCGCGCCTCCGTCACCGACGACGAGCCGGCGTCCCCCGCCGACGACACCCCCGCGGCGCGCCAGCGCTGGCAGCAGCAGAGAAGCGAGCTATACGCGGCCCGCGCCCGCCCCATCTCGGCGGCCGCCACCCGTCTCGCCCAGGAAGCGAAGGCGGAGCAGGAGATCCCCGACGAACCCTGGAGGCGCGGGCGCGCCGGCACCAACATCGGACGGGCGGTTCACGCGGTGCTGCAGGTTGTCGATCTGCACACGGGGCGCGGCCTCGACGATATCGCCCAGGCGCAAGCCGCAGCCGAAGGCGTGCCGGGGCGTGCGGATGAGATTGCGCGGCTCGTGCGCGGCGCGCTTGACAACCATCTCGTGCAGCGTGCGCTGGCATCGGGGCGCTGGTGGCGGGAGACGCCGGTGGCCGGCCCCGTCGGCGCCGGCATTGTTGAAGGGTTCATCGACCTGTTGTTCGAGGAGGAGGGCGGCTTCGTGATCGTAGATTACAAGACCGACGCGCTCGGCTCCGATGACGCGGTCGAACTGGCGACAGCGCGCTATCGCCTGCAAGGTGGAGCGTACGCGCTCGCTTTGAACCGGGCGACCGGTGTCACCGTGAAGGAGGTATCGTTCCTTTTCCTGCAACCAAGTCGCGTGATGACCGTTGACAATCTGTCCAACGCGATGGAGGAGGCCGAAAAAGCGGCTCTGGCCTTGCTCTAAGGCGGCCCACTGTATGATCACGGCCGATGCACCGACGCATGAGACCATGGCGTAAGGCCGCTGGAAGACGACGGGGAGGGCGGCAGCGAGGGCGGCTTGCAAGAATCACGCCCTTCCAGGTATCAGGTTTATCAGTCGTAATCACTCCTTTGCTGCCGTCATGTCTGATTCGAAACGAATTGCAAAGTCTTTAGCTTTAGCACCTGAACCCCTGAAAAAAGCGTTTAGAACGGCTCTTGTGGCGTTTTTGAATCGGATGCTTCGCCGAAAAAGACGATTTCGACGCTTTGGGCCTGTTGCGTTTTTCCTCCAGACGCGAAATGCGTCAGGTCTTCTTTTGCCTGGGAAGCCGGATTGGTGTCGTCCAGTTGGCGTGAGAGAGGGAGAGGAGCAGGTTCGGCGCCTCTCAAGCTCCAAGCCCTTTGGCCAGGGACTGGTTACAACTCTCCGCCAGCCGGTTCCAAGCCGATACGCGGAACCAGGTCGCGCGCGCCTGGGCGCTGCCCGTCCTGGCCTGTCCAACTGCGAGATACCGCAACCGAGAAGCTGGTTACAGGCGCACCCTCGTTGAAGCACGCGCATCTCTGGGTCCCGGCCAAGGTTGGGTTGGATTGGGTAGAAAGCCAGCGAGTTACCATTTCTGGCACTTTTCCAACTCCCCCCTCCGGTTGTTCCCGGAACATACACCGCTCAGCCCCAACTCATCCGGGGCTGAGCGGTCCTTCTCAAAGACTCTCTGTACTCAATTCCCCAGGTCATTGCGTAGACGTGGCCGTAGCCGTTGTGGTATCAACCCCCGCTGGGCGGTTCAATCGTGAGCGTCAAGTCCGTTGGCGCGCCGCCGTCGTAGTTCTTAACACCGATGTAGATGTGACCGTTCGACTGCACACTGACGGTGATGATCTCATCTCCGTCGTAGCTTTGGTCGGAGTCGTCCCAATTTTTGCCCTGGTCGTCGCGGCCGAAGAGGTCGAAGTCGTGGCTGGTCGGTGAAGCGTCGATACTGATTGTCCACGAACCGGGTCGCTCCTTTACGTCCCACTGGAAGTAAACGGACTGGCGGGCCTGCAGGCTGGAAACGTAACTGCGAATGGATTGCGCGGATACGTCGGTCGGGTCAGTGATGATATACGGATCGGCCTCCGTTCCTGATCCGTCGGATGTAAACTCGTTGGACGATTCCTCAGTGGGAATCGGTGTACTCGTGGCTGTAGGAGTAGCCGTAGGAGTGGCTGTTGGCGTAGCTGTTGGCGTAGCTGTCGGTGTGGCTGTCGGTGTGGCTGTCGGTGTGGCTGTCGGGTCAGATGTATCAGCTACCGCGGGTGCTTCGATAGTGAGTGTCAAGTCCGTTGGCGCGCCGCCGCGGTAGTTCTTAACCCTGATTAAGATGTGTCCGCCGGATCGCACTGAGATGGTGATATTCTCATCTCCGTCTCCGCTCGTGTCTGTGTCGTCCCAACCGGTCCCCTGGTCGTCGCGGCCATAGAGGTCGAAGTCGTGGCTAGTCGGTGAAGTGTCGATACGGACTGTCCACGACCCGGGTCGGCCCCCTACGTCCCACTGGAAATAAACGGACTGACCGCGCGACAGACTGGCAACGTAGCTGTGAATTGAATGCGCCGATACGCTGGCCGGGTTGCTGATAATGTACGGGTCGGACGATGTTCCCGATCCGCCGGATACAAACTGGCTGGCCGCAGTTGTGGGTGACGGTGTAGGCGTGACTGCTGGCGTAGTTGTAGGCGTGGCCGTGGGCGCGTCGCAGAACGACAATCCTATGCCGTTATTGTGATAGTCGCCGCGCACAAGTCGCAGCGCGTAGGGAATGCATCCGCTCCAACTGTTGCCCGCCAGGTAGAGCCCGGTGCTTATGCCATGCGTATACCAGGGCGTGATGTCACCCAGCCACGTCGGGATGGTCCCGCTCAGACTGTTATCGTTCAGCTTCAGCCTTTTCAGATTGACAAGATTGCTCAACTCTGACGGAATGCCGCCGGTCAGGCTGTTGTTGTCGAGGCTCAGATACTGCAGGCTGGTCAGGTTGCCAAACGCCGCCGGGATCGAGCCGCTCAGGTTGTTGCCACTCAGAATCACCTGCCATATCCGGGGAAGGTTCCCCTGCTGCAGCAACTGGGCCGGAATCGAACCGCTCAAACTGTTGGAGGAAAGGGAGAGGGTGCTCAGATTGGAGAGGTTGCCCAGCTCTGCCGGGATAGACCCCGACAGGCTGTTGCCATCAAGCCGCAGATCTTCCAGACTGGACATGTTACCCAGTTGTGGCGGAATCGCGCCGCTCAGCTCGTTGTCCTGAAGCCACAGGTCTTCCAGGCTGGACATGTTGCCCAGTTCCGACGGAATCGAACCGCTCAATTCGTTGCCATTCAGATACAGCGTCTCCAGATTGGAGAGGTTGCCCAGTTGTGGCGAGATGCCGGTCAGATCGTTGAAGTTCAGATGCAACACTCTCAGATTGGAGAGGTTGCCCAGTTCTGCCGGGACGGTGCCGATGAACTGGTTGTTGGCAAGGTCCAGAACCTCAAGTTTGGAAAGGTTGCCCAGCACAGCCGGGATGGACGCTTCCAGCATGGTGACCGAACCATCGAGGTCCAGTTCAGTGACGCGGCCGCTGTCGTCGGTCGTGACGCCGGCCCAGTTCCCGAGCCGCCCGTCGCTCAACCAGTTCCTCCTGTCATACCAGGACCAGTTGGGCCCGTCCGCAGCATTGTAGAACGCAACCAGCGCCGCCCTGTCCGACGCAACGCCGGCGGCGGCATCCGGTGTCGCGGTCGCGGTGGGCGTCGGCGTCGCGGTGGGCGTCGCTGTCGCCGCACTGTAATGGACCGTCAAGACGTAACTGTAAGAGTTGGCGAATACCGCATCATTGTCTATGTAAGCAGTCGCTGCGCCGTCAACTGTGAACTCCCTCGTTGTCGTAGTTCCGTCGTCAGCAGTATGGGTTCGAGTGAGAATGTAATGACTTATGGAGCCATTTACGGGCGCATCCCAGCTCACGACCATTATGTTTTCTACCCAGTCATACGACGGCGTGATGGTCTCTGTCAGAATCGGTGGCGCACCGGACGTCGCCGTCGGTGTGGGCGTCGTTGTGACCGTGGCCGTCGCCGTCGGAGTTGGTGTAGCCGTGGCTGTGGGCGCGTCGCAGAACGACAATCCTATGCCGTTATTGTGATAGTCGCCGCGCACAAGTCGCAGCGCGTAGGGAATGCATCCGCTCCAACTGTTGCCCGCCAGGTAGAGCCCGGTGCTTATGCCATGCGTATACCAGGGCATGATGTCACCCAGCCACGTCGGGATGGTCCCGCTCAGACTGTTATCGTTCAGCTTCAGCCTTTTCAGATTGACAAGATTGCTCAACTCTGACGGAATGCCGCCGGTCAGGCTGTTGTTGTCGAGGCTCAGATACTGCAGGCTGGTCAGGTTGCCAAACGCCGCCGGGATCGAGCCGCTCAGGTTGTTGCCGCTCAGAATCACCTGCCATATCCGGGGGAGGTTCCCCTGCTGCAGCAACTGGGCCGGAATCGAACCGCTCAAACTGTTGGAGGAAAGGGAGAGGGTGCTCAGATTGGAGAGGTTGCCCAGCTCTGCCGGGATAGACCCCGACAGGCTGTTGCCATCAAGCCGCAGATCTTCCAGACTGGACATGTTACCCAGTTGTGGCGGAATCGCGCCGCTCAGCTCGTTGTCCTGAAGCCACAGGTCTTCCAGGCTGGACATGTTGCCCAGTTCCGACGGAATCGAACCGCTCAATTCGTTGCCATTCAGATACAGCGTCTCCAGATTGGAGAGGTTGCCCAGTTGTGGCGAGATGCCGGTCAGATCGTTGAAGTTCAGATGCAACACTCTCAGATTGGAGAGGTTGCCCAGTTCTGCCGGGACGGTGCCGATGAACTGGTTGTTGGCAAGGTCCAGAACCTCAAGTTTGGAAAGGTTGCCCAGCACAGCCGGGATGGACGCTTCCAGCATGGTGACCGAACCATCGAGGTCCAGTTCAGTGACGCGGCCGCTGTCGTCGGTCGTGACGCCGGCCCAGTTCCCGAGCCGCCCGTCGCTCAACCAGTTCCTCCTGTCATACCAGGACCAGTTGGGCCCGTCCGCAGCATTGTAGAACGCAACCAGCGCCGCCCTGTCCGACGCAATGGCCGCGGCGTCAGGCGTTGATGTCGCTGTGGGTGTCGTCGTAGGCGTGGGAAACGGTGTACCATCGCAAGGTTGCAAACCCAGGCTTGTAAAGTCATTGTATCTGACATTCCGCAATGCTCCCGGGATGCATCCGCTCAACTGATTGTTGTTGAGATACAATGCACTCAGGTTGGAGAGGCTGCCCAGTTCGGCCGGGACCGAACCGCTCAACTGATTGTTGTTGAGAGTCAGCTCTTCAAGCGCAGAGAGGTTGCCCAGCTGAGAGGGGATCGAACCGCTTAACTGATTGTTGTTGAGAGTCAACTCTTCAAGCGTGGAGATGTTGCCCAGCTGAGAGGGGATCGAACCGCTTAACTGGTTTTCGTGAAGTCTCAGATCTTTAAGCGCGGTGAGGTTGGCCAGCTGAGAGGGGATTGAACCGCTCAACTGGTTGCCATTCAGCTGCAGTTTTTTCAAATTGGTGAGGTTGCCCAGTTCGGCCGGAATGGAGCCACTCAAGTCATTGCGATAAAGGCGCAGTTTGGTCACGCGACCCCAACTGTCGGTTTCGACTCCAGACCAATTATCAAGTGGCTCGTCGCTCAGCCAATTAGAGTTGGCGTCCCAGTTCGCGCCATCCGTGGCATTGTAGAGAGCAACCAGCGCGTTCCTATCAGTCTCGACGCTTAATGTAGCGATGGCTGTTGGTGTGGCCGTGTCTGTCGCCGTGGATGTAGATGTCGCCGTGTCCGCAGGGATCGGCGTGGCCGTGTCTGTCGGCGTGGATGTGGATGTCGCCGTGTCCGCAGGGATCGGCGTGGCCGTGTCTGTCGCCGTAGCTGTTGAAGTAGCTGTATCCGTTGCGGTGGCTGTTGGAGTAGGCGTGTCTGTCGGCGTGGATGTAGATGTCGCCGTGTCCGCAGGGATCGGCGTAGCCGTGTCTGTCGGCGTGGATGTGGATGTTGCCGTGTCCGCAGGGATCGGCGTGGCCGTGTCTGTCGCCGTGGATGTAGACGTTGGGACGATGCGCACCGAAATCGTCTGACCGTCTTCCCAATCGACGTCCACATCATTCCACTTAAAGCTGCTTTGCCCAGAACTCCCTGCCGGAAATGCCAGCACGAGATCGCCAACTTGCAGCGTCAAGTCCTCGGCATCTGGAACGGCCTCGACAAATGCCAGGCGAAGATCCCGTCCTTGGGTGTAGGACCAAAGCGACTTTATCTGAAGACCTGCACTGCCACCGACGTTGGAGAAGAGGTCGGCGCTGGCTGCACCGATGGAAGCGCTGGTGTACTCCACCACCAACATGTCCGCCGACCACACTGGCTCTTCCGCCACGGCTGCGGTCGCGGTTGGCGACACAGCTGTGTCTGTCGCCGTGGGAATGGGCGTGTCTGTCGCCGTGGGAATGGGCGTGTCTGTCGCCGTGGGAATGGGCGTGTGGGTGGCCGTAGGAATGGGTGTGTCTGTCGCCGTGGGAATGGGCGTGTCTGTCGCCGTGGGAATGGGCGTGTCTGTCGCCGTGGGAATGGGCGTGTCTGTCGCCGTGGGAATGGGCGTGTCTGTCGCCGTGGGAATGGGCGTGTCTGTCGCCGTGGGCGGAGGCGCGGACGCGACCACAGCTTCAAACGTGTCACTCCAGGCACCAGGAGGGCCGTCGTAGCGGGCGCGCACTCTCACCTTGTAGCGCACGCCCTCGTCCAGGCCGGAGATCGTATACGACGGACTCGTGGGGAAGGCATTGCCCGAAAGGTCGGTCCAGGTCTTGAAGTTCTCGCCGACGCGCGCCCAAGCGACGCGGTAGTCGCGCGGCGTATCCGTCGGCGCATCCCACGACACGTGAAGTTCGCCGGGCTGGTTGCTCTCCAACTGCACAGCGCCGATAGCCTTCGTGTCCTCCTGGGCGTATACGTTGTCCAGAACTATCAGAGAACCGATGGACATGATCAGCAGGAATATCGCTGACCATACGCCCAAACCGATGGGAATGGTCATAGATCTCTTTCGATGAATCATGGCTCATGTCCCCCAATAAGAAATTGCTTCTCTGTTTCTCCAGCCGACGCGCATTGGGCTCAAGTCAAGCAAGCGCCCCCGCTTGTTGTCGGGTAGTTCGCAGGAACAGTCAACTCGGCGTCCCTCATTGGGGCTGTCGCCGAGCGAACACCAAACGCGTACATCCTGAATGAACACTGCCAAACTGAAGGCAACTCCTGCTATAACCTTAGCAGACTCATATAAGATGGTCGTAAGAAAAAGCAGGTGCAAATTGTGATTTTTTGTAAGTACTGGCCGAGACCGTTATGCTTGCCCAGTAAAAGGTCGAACCCGACCACGCGTCCAGCCAGCGCATAAGCACGAAAACATCGAACCTTTATCAACACTGAGAAAGTCCTAGTGGTGGTGCCTCCCTCGCCGCTTTGCCCGGTTAGCGCCAAAGTGAACATCGCTAAAGCGTGTATAAGTGGAGTTATACACGCTTTAGCCTCTTGAAGCGGCTGGAGAGACCGCGACCGCGCATGAAAGCCGGCGAGCAAGACGGCTTGCATTTGTGCCGCTCCAATCCTGTAAAAACAGTCGTTGGGGAGCAACAGCAGAGTGCAGAAAGCGAGTAGCGTAGGTTCCAAAATTCGAGCATGGCGTAGGCGAAGTGGAAACGGTTCTGCAGGAGATTCCTCTTGCGTGTGGCGAGCAGAAGCGTTCTGCCGCCCGGTCAGGAACCAACCGACAGTTTGAAGAGCATATGGAAGCGCTGAGCGGAGATTTCGACAATGAACTGGCCGAAAATACGAGGAAGAACTATCTCGGCCAGTGGCGACTTTTCGCGGATTGGGCTCAGAAAATAGGCGTTCCCGCGCTGCCAGCTGACCCCGCACAGGTTGCCGTATACATCGCTGAACGCAACGCGAAACGTGGGCACAAACCTGCCACGCTGCACACCGCGGTCGCCGCCATCGCTTCCATGCACAGGGCCGCCGGGTTGGGCAGTCCCTGCGACGACCCGGGTGTCAAGAGTGCGCTGAAAAACGCAAGCCGCAGGACCGGCAAATTGCAGCGGCAGGCAGAGGCGCTTACTGTGGACGTGTTGGCGGAGATACGTGCGACGGCCTGCAGACCTCGACAGGGGCGGGGCGGCAATTTGGAGAGGAGGAGAGCCGCAAAACTCCGGGGCAAGGCTGACATTGCCATGATCAGCCTGATGCGGGACGCCATGCTACGCGTGTCCGAAGCGGCAGCGGTCAAGTGGGAGGATATCGAAGTCCAGCCCGACGGCACCGGCCGCCTGCTGATCAGGCGCTCCAAGACCGACCCCGAGGGGGAAGGCGCGGTCGCTTTCCTATCCCGCCGCACGATGAAGTCGCTCGCCGCCATGCGCAACGGCGCGACCGATTCTGACCGCGTGATCGGGCTGCGTCCCAACCAGATTTCAAAGCGCATCAAGCAGGCCGCGCGGGCAGCCGGCCTGGGGAACGGCTTCAGCGGTCATTCGCCGCGGATTGGCATGGCGCGCGACCTGGCGCGGGCGGGGACGGAGTTGAGCAATCTGATGAACGCGGGGCGCTGGCGTTCGACCAAGATGCCGGCGTTGTACACGCGCAACGAGAGCGCTGGCAGGGGGGCGGTGGCGCAGTTCTACAACGGTTGGTGAGGGGTGTTCCGGGGCACATCAGCAGCGCGAAAAATGCTGTTTGGCGCTTTCAGGCGGTTGTGATATTATCTTGTGGAAAAGCTGCGGAAAACGCGGATCAAGGAGAGGCTGGGAAACGCCAAAGCGTGTATAACTCCACTTATACACGTTCTTGTCTCCGAGATGTGAAGATATCTCTTGCGCCCTTCCGCTAAAAGTACTCCCTCTCTGTAAGCCCAACACAGTTCCCTGTACAGTCTAGCTGAACTGCTCTGGTGCTGTCTTGCTTAAAAGCACCGTTTTTAGTTGTTTGTGTCACCGATTTCGGTGCTTTCGATGCACAGCCTCTCTGGACGGTGAGCGCCAATGGCAGAACTCCAGACTGTTTGCCGATCGATGCTGACGCCTCGGATGGAACGAGATGCCGGTTGACGCGACGGTGACCGGCCACATTGAGGTGGGCCGATGTCGAGACGGACGGGAGATGGTTTTCGCTGGGGACTGCTGATATTGTCGAAGCGTTGCCGGGGTTGGAGGCAGGAGAGGCGAGTGGCGGAAGGGCGGGACGCGTCTGTTTCGGCTGCGGGCCCAGGCAATCGTCCCGCTGCGATGTCAATCGTGCAGGGATGGCATGTATTAGTATATTGTCATATATGTATATGAGTACTTACAGCGAACAGGGCCGTGGACGCCGGCGCGCATTCTTGTCATGAACGACGACCCGCCGACGCTGAGGTATGTTCGGAACGTTCTCACGCACGCGGGCTGCACGGCGATGGTGGCCAGGAACCCGGACAGGTGTTCAGTCTGACAGAGGAGAACAGGTCGGCCCTGGTTCTGCTCGACCTGACGCTGCCCAGAGAGGATGGCATCGAGTTGATGAAGCACGCCCTCGCCCCTGTGGACATGCCGGGCACCTTCATCTCCGGGTACGGCAGGGACGAGCTCCCCTGCTCGTCCGCTCTTCCTCGGCCCAGCTATTCAAAGCGGCCTTCAAGCGCTTCTTCGATCCAGGTGCGGCAGAGGTCGGACATGGTTGTTTCCTGGGCCGCGGCCAGCTGCTTGAACTTGCGATGGGCGCTGTTGGGCAGAAGCACGACGAGGCGGCGTATCTTCTCAGGGGGCTCCTCGACGGGCGTCTCCTCCTGCGGCAGGGCGGCTGTGCCGTGGTCGATGTAGGACTCGACATCCGCAGCCGGTTCAGATTGTGGCCGGCGCAGGTTGAAGCGGGTTTCAGACATTGCGCAACTCCTTGATCAGATCGGCGATCTCATGGGCGGCCGGGCTGTCCGGCGCGTATTCCTGGATGCTCTGGGCCTGGAGCATCGACTCGGCAAAGGCCACTCGCTGTGTGATTTCGGTTTCCAGCGCCGGCAGGGGCAGTTCAAGCATGCGCATCTCCCGCCCTAGGACCGTGCCGGCAATCTTGCGCGCGATGACGAAGTAGGCGCGCAGGTCGGGGCGGTAGATGCGCGCCTCCTCCACCTGCCCGACGGTGCGGTCGGAGGCCCAGACCGACAGGGCGGAAGGCTCGATGGGGATGATGACCAGGTCGGCGGCGATTAAGCAGGAACGGGTGATGGCGTCGTCGCGCGGTGTGCCGTCGATGACGATCCAGTCGTAGATATCCCGCTGGCGGTCGACCTCCTTGTGCAGGTTCTTGCGCGGCACGGCGAAGACGGAGAAGGGCTGATCCTCACGCAGGGAGGACCAGGCATTGGCGGAGGCCTGCTGGTCGGCGTCGATGAGCAGGACGCGGTCGCCTGCCTGGGCGAGACCGTAAGCCACGTTGAGCGACAGGGTGGTCTTGCCCGTGCCGCCTTTCTGATTGAGGAAAGCCAGTACCGTCATTGTCGGATGCTCCAGGGGATGTCAATGCTGCCATTGTAGCATCTATTGACATAGTTCAACACACACATATGCACAGAGATGCCTGCAGCGGCGGTAGTAGGTTCAGGATCTGCCCAGGGTGCGGTGAACTGGCCGGCTACGATAGACATCTCTGTGCGCTCTTGTGCTTCGTGGCTTTGGGCATATGTGAAAAAATTTTTCGTGTAGACATAAACAGTGCCTTTTGATGACTACACGAAATACACCCATCCAAGAACATTCCTCGTCTACACCAAGCAATCGGTAAAAATCCAAGGCTGCGACCCTCTGCAATTGTAGCATCTATTGACATATATTAACACACATATATGTACATGGAGAATCGCGCGACCTGCTGGCGGCGCTCCTGGCTCTTGCCTTTGCCCTCATCGTAGACGCAATCGCCCCGCCGCCTCGCCTCATCCTGCCCCCCGACCAACGACCGGTCGGCAGCAGGTGGGGTCGGTTCTGGCAAGGGACCTTCATTACAGGATTCATACGCTTTGCGCCCTGGTTGCGGTGGCAGTTGGTGCGGCGCACACACGCGGGCCAGGCGGCCGCCTGGATGCGGGACGGCGAAAAGCGTTTGAACCGCTTGCGGCGGGCGGCGGCCGTTGGCCGCCCGTCCTGTAATGGAGCAGCCCTTGACAGGTTCGCCTGGCTTTCGCCGTGGCACGCGGGGGCGGTGGCGCGGGTCGGCGAAAGCCAGGTTTGCCCCACCTGCTACACTTGCGCGACTGGTCGGGGGGGCTGGCTCTGCGCCTGCGAGCGATCCGATTTGCGGCGCTGCGCGGGTGTTGAGGGATGGGGTTGCGCCGGCCTGTCGAACGTTGCGGCAATTGCGGCAGTTCAGCGCATTTCACGGCAAGGGGCGGCGGCCGCTGGCGTGTGTGCGGCGCTGCGGATTTTTTCTTGCGCGGCGCCCCGCTGATAGAACGGGACCGGGTTGCAGCATTGGCGCGCCGGTTCGTGCGCTCCTCAACGGCCAGGCGCCGGGCGGGGTACGCGGCGATCGGTGGTCCGGACGGCGCCGGCATCGGGGACTGACAGGGCGGCCCGGAGCGTGCGAGGAATCGAGCCGTGACGGGCCGCCCGGCGTACGCGGCGCGTGGCGGCGGCGTGGTGTGGGCGTTGTTGCGCTGCCGGCTGTGCGATGATGCCGGCATGGGTCTGTTTCTGGTGGCTCCTCTTCTGACGGCCGCGGCTTTGATCCTGGGCCGGCATACGCCTCCGCCGGCGTCTTGACCTGGCGGCTGTATCTGATTCCTCGCTCCCGCTGGCTGGGCGGGGCCTGTCTTGCGCTGCGAATCGCAAGGTCTTCCAAACCTGAACCCCTGAAAAAATCGCTTAGAACACCTCCTGTGGCGTTTGGGGAGCGGCGCCAGCGTGGAAAATGGCGCTTTTGCCGGTTTTGGGCCGATTCTGGCCGGAGCCGGATTTGTGTCCTGGATGCCGGCGTTTATCGTTCACGTGGGCGCGCAACTGCGCGGGGGGACCGGCGCTGCGGCCGCGGCCTGTGATCGTTTGTGTGGGGATGCGCCGGCGCTTGGTTTGAGGTTGCGCTGACGTCGCTGTGCGGGCCGCCGGTGTTGACGTAGGCAGGCGGGCAGCTGCCGGCGGCTTGCGCACTGGCTGTTGTGCCGGCGCGGTGTCGGTCGTCCTGTGGTGCGCTAAGAGAAACAGCGCCGCCAGGCGCTTCCTCAGAGCCGCTGCCCGGCTGAGCACGCAGTGCGAAGGCGGAATAACGCAGCGGCGGGAGCCCTTTTTTATTCCGTATAATTAAAAGTTATAGGGAAAGCGCAGCGGTGCATCCGCCGGTACTCCGGCGGGGCATTCCCTATAACGACTATTATACGGCTGAGCGCGTGCGACCGGGCGACCGAGGGACGAGGGAGGTCGGGCGCCGCCGAAGGGAAATAAAAAAGGGCAAGGCGTGGTGCTGTCGGGGCAGTGGAACGTCTCCTTGTGTAGCTGTCCTGCTGATGCGGGCCGGGCGCCGTCTCGATGCCGCAATTTCCCTGCCGCCGCCGCCGCCGTTTGCGCAGACAGCGCAGGCCCAGGAAACGGCGCTGAGACCCGGGGCGCGCCGGCGTCTGCGCTGTGCAGCTGCGCGCCGGCTGTGAATGGCGGCGCAAAAGCCCTGAGCGGCGCTGGGCCGGCCGCGCTCGTCCTGCAAGCCTGCCGGCGGTCAGGGGGGGCTGTTTGGGGGCTGATCCGGCGCCGGCGCATCGCCAGGCGCGGCCACAGGGTCAAGGCCGATGCCAGCTGCAGGGTCAATCACGAGCAGATTTGCGGGGCGACACTGCGGCGGCATTGCCGAGGCGGGCGGGCTGACCCTGCCGGCTCACGTGTGGCGCCGGCCTCTCGCCGATGCGGTGGCTGGATGGGGGAGAGCACGAGAGGGGTTCTCCCCTCTCGTCCGCCCGCCGGTCTGGTTGGGTCGGCTCCGGGGAGACCGGCGGGCGGCTGTCCCGGGCCTGGGGATCCGCCGACGTCGCGGCCTGTGCCTGCGCGGGTGTTGGCCGGTGGAACACGGCCGCATGGTTGACGGTGTTCCGCCGGCGCCGCTGTTGACGTTGGCCGACGGCCTGCAGTCAGGCGGTCGGCGCCCCGGTGGGCCTCGAGGACTGGTAGGCCGGCCAGGCTACGCGGCGCGCGCGGTTAGACCTGTGCCGGCCGTGGCGTTCTGACAGCTGGCACGGCGGCTGTTTTCACGTTCTCGCCAGCTGGGCCGGGTATGCCGAACGCCACGGTTCACAAGGTCTTGTCATACCTGAATCCCTGAAAAAAACCGCTTAGAGCGCCTTCTGTGACGTTTTTGGATCGGCTGTTGCGTCGAAAATGCTGATGTCACCGCTTTGGGGCCGGCATCCAGGACGCCGGCGTTTTGATCACGTCGTATGGCCGGCTGCGGCCATCGTCCGCGAGGGCTGTGCAACTGCGCGGTGGGCCGGCCTGGTCGTCCCTGCGGCGGCTGGTGGCTGGACCCGGCCTCGGTACATCCCGCCGGCTGCCGCGGTGCGTGGCGGTCTAGCCTTGCGCCGGATTAGAGGATTGGTAGGCCGGCCCGGAGCGTGCGGCAACGCCGCCGTGGAGGGCCGGCCGGGTTGCGCTGTGATCGTGCCGGCTGACCCGGGCGGCGGCACCGGCGCACAGACAAGAACAGCGGCAATGTCCACAGCCGAAACAACCGCCAGGCGCACGACCATCTGGGCGCTACGCCGGCATGCATCGTCTCTGAAAGTGGGCAACTGCGTTGGGGGTCGGCATGGTCGCCCTGGAAGCTGGTCGCCAAGCTGCCGCGTGTCGGCATGCTCCCGTTCGTGAACCCATGGAGCCGCCGCCGAAGCGATCCGGTGGTCTAGCGGGGGAGAGCATGAGAGGGGTTCTCCCCTCTCGTCCGCCCGCCGGTCTGGTTGGGTCGGCTCCGGGGAGGCCGGCGGGCGGGATCCGGGCGTTGCACGCACAATGGTATCGAGGGTACCCAGTTGGGGTTGCCTGGTTGTCTGAACGTTCGGCCGCCTGGTTGCGCCCGTGGGTGGGTCTGTGGCCGGCTGGTCGCGCGGCAGCTGGTGCTCTGGCTGGGGCGGAAATGTGGCCCGGAGCGTGCAAACTACAAGCCGTAAGACGCCGGCTGGACTGGGTGACGTGCGGTTGCGGCGAAGCAGTCGTCGTACTCCGGGACGCTCCGCGCGCAGTCCTTATAGTTGGTACTGTTGCCTCTCGGTCGAGTTAGACGGATCTCTACGATTTGTGTCGCAGACAACTGTCATCCAGTAACAGCGGTTGTCTTGTCATTCCAACGGCAAACACATAAATGTACTACGGTTTATATGTCATGAGATCAAGTCAAGCAGGACCTGCCTCGCCAATACCGCCAATGGATTCCAATTCTCCGTGCGGGTCTTCCAGTGCTGCAGCTCTTGACATAGTAAAATTATGGATGTGCTGCTTCTGGCCCTTGCAATAACGGTTGTGGCCCTGTTTCTGGGCCGTCTTACGCCGCCGGCATCGTCCTGACCGCTGCGGCCCCCCTTGTTTTCGTGCTCCCGACAGTTGTGCCGGCTGGCCGGCCTGTCGCTGGCGCCGGGAATCGGTTGGCTGCGCAGCGTGCGCTGGTCTGGCAGGGCGGAGCGCCCCGCGACGTGCGGTAGTCCGGCGAACGCCGGCGATCGGTTGACCGGCCCGGAGCGTGCGGCAACGCCGCCGTGGAGGGCCGGTCGGTCTGGACGGTGATGGCGCCGGCCCGTTCGTCTCACGCTCGGTGGCTGGGCCGGCGCACACACATAAGCAACGCATGTCCATGTGCGGGAACAAACGCAGTTGCGCGCCGAACAACAGAAACAGGCCCGGTCACGGTTTCGTGAACGGCTAGGCGCGGGCCGGCGGGCTGTCTGGCCGGCATACAGCGCCTCTCCGCCCTCGTCCTCCTGGGAGCGCCGCGGCGCCGGCTGGCTTCCTCGCTTTCCTCGATAGGCAATGGCGTGTTTGCCGTTTACGGATTGCACGGTAGCATAAGATCTGAACCCCTAAGAGAAACGCTTAAAGCGGATCCTGTACGGTGAAAATCTCGGTGCCGGCGTCGAAAATGTCGCTTTCGTCGGTGTTCTGCCGATCCGGTCGATTGTGTGGCTGGCGTCCTGGATGCCGGTGTTTTGATCACGAAGTGAGCCGGCCTTGTCGTCCCTGCGGCGTCTAGTGGCTGGGCCTGGCTTTGGTACACCCCGCCGGCTGCCGCGGTGCGTGGTGGTCTAGCCTTGCGCCGGATTAGAGGATTGGTAGGGCGGCCCGGAGCGTGCGAGGAACGAGCCGTGGAGGGCCGCCCGGGTTGCGCGGTGATCGCGCCGGCTGGCTCTGGCGGCCGCACAGACGCACAGACAAGAACAACGGCCACGGCCACAGCCGGAACAACCGCCAAGCGCATGACCATCTGGGCACTACGCCGGCTTGCATCGTCCCTGGGACTGTGCAATTGCGCGATGGGTCGGTCTGGTCGTCTCGGCGACTGGTCGTCAAGATGCCGCGTGTCAGCCTGCTCCCATTCGTGAGCGCCTGGGGTCGGCATTGGCACCGACTGGCTACGCGGCGTGCGGTAGTCTGGCGGGGCGGAAGGCCGGTTGCCGATGTCGAGCGAAACGAGGGTGAGGCAACCGGCCTGACGGGGGAGCGGAGCGCGGCGGGAGGGGCTGCGGGGTGTGGGGGCCGCGGAACGCCCCCACGGGTTGCAGCCAGCGTCTTGAGGCCGGCCGGGGTACAGCGTCAGAACGTTGCCGGCCTGCGCTTTCACAGGGAACCGGGTCGGATTTTGTGCGGGTTGCTGGCTACAGATTCGGTGTCGATGTTGACACTGCTCCAGTTGCCGTGCCCGCCTCTTGTGTTCTCTGCGGCGGCCATGCCGATCAGCATGTCACAATACATGCCGGCCGGCCGCCGTTTTTGCCGTCATCGCCCCAATCAGCAGGCGTCCCTGCGCGCCTGGGGCTGCCGCTCGCAGACTCGCGCAAAAGCCGGTGAAAGCGCGAACGTCCCTGCGCGCTTGGGGCTGCCCCTACGCAAAGGGGGAGCGCAACTGCACTGATGGCCCCGGCGCTGTGGGATTCCCGGGCTGAGTGGTCTTACTGCACCTGCTCATATCTCCGCGGGCGTCAATTCCGGCGGTCCTCGCCGTACTCTGTCTCAATATGTTCCGGGCGGCGTTCTTGTCCCTGTCGTGGGTTGCGCCGCACTCTGCGCAGACCCAACGCCGGTCTTTCAATTGCAGATCTGCGTTGACCTCGCCACAGTCGACGCATGTACGCGATGACGGGAACCAGCGGTCCACCTTCACGATCCTGCAGCCGTACCACTCTCCTTTGTACTCCAGCTGCCGTACGAACTCGCCCCAGCCAGCATCGACGATCGATTTGGCCAGGCGGTGGTTTCGCACCATGCCCTTTACATGCAGGTCTTCAATCCCGATATGACCGTGCGTGTCTACCAACTGGCGGCTGAGCTTGTGCTGGAAGTCGGCGCGGCGGTTGGCTACCTTCTCGTGCTGTCTGGCAACCAGGATTCTCGCCTTGCGGCGGTTCGCCGATCCTTTACGCTTACGAGACAGTCGGCGCTGCAGGCGTTTCAACCGACGCTCGGCTTTCCGCAGGTGCTGCGGCGGGTCGATGGTCCGTCCATCTGGGAATGTTACGAACGCTTTCAAACCCAAGTCGATGCCTACTTCTGGGCCGATTGCAGGCGGGAGCGTCATTATCATTTCGCACTGAATCGACACGAAGTACTTGCCGCTCTTGGTTTTCGATACGGTCATGTTCTTCGGTGTCCCTTCGATGCGCCGGTGCTGTACTACTTTCACGTTCCCAACCTTCGGGATCCTGATGCGCCCGTTTGCGATGCGCATCTTTTTGCCACCAGCAAAGAGATAGCGCATGGCTTGGCGGCCGCGCTTGCTTTTGAAGCGAGGATAGCGCGAACGACCGGCAAAAAAGTTGCTGTAGGCCCGGTCGAGGTCGCGAATCGCCTGTTGCAAGCTCTGGATATAGGCGTCCTGGAGCCACTCGTAGCCGGCTTCCCGCTTGTGGTTGGTGAGATCGAGGCAGCAGTCCGCCGCTGTCAGGGTTTCGCCGGTGTCGTGGTAGTAGCCTTCGCGGGCCGCCCGGTAGCGGTTGTAGACGTAGCGGACCGCGCCGAAATGGAAGTCCAGGGCCTTCGCCTGCGCGACGGTGGGGTAGATTCTGTATTTGTACGCTTTGCGCAGCGTGGTAGACTGTGGGGCGTCCATGAGCTCTCACCTCGTGGGCCGGGCCGGTGGGATGGCAGTCCCGACCGGCCACTTTCTCTTCGGTTTTGCGTTTCGCCCTCTGTGGCTGGGCGAGCCAAGAAGCGGTCTCTTCGCCGCTGCTGCGGGCGTTTCTAGTTAATACTCCCTTACTTGCGTTACGCTGCGATCAGTGCCGACTGGGAGCGGTTGGCCCAGTTCAGTTCACTCATGATCACAGCCTTCATTCTCCTCCGCTTGCTCTAAACAACCGAGACATCCGTATCCGTACAGAGTTCGCCATCTTCTGTTTCCCTGCGGTTTTCGATCTGCCGGCTGCCGCATAGATCGCAGACAAACTTACGCGTGATCCGGATCGCTTTCAGCTGTCAGGCATGCAGGCCCTGTTTTACGACAAAGCTAGTTATATCCCGCTACTGCCGGCCTGTGTCGGCGCTAAATTTATTTTTTCCATTCCGTTTCTCCCCCTGTGTGTGTTACATATATTTATAATGATATTAAAGCATCTATATGTATATTATCATATTACGCATAATTGTCAAAATGTCTATGCGTTCGCGCGTGGGATAGAGTGCGATGAACCGACCGGCAATGCGGTTGCACCGTTCGACCGCTCTGGGCGCTATAAATTGGGCACCAGTTGCGTGCGCCTGTAGCCGACGCCAAACGCAAGACCGAAGATAACTGCGGCCGCTTCTCCTGGAACCTGGAGCCATCCGATGATCCAGGCAACAACTACGGTGAAGAGCGGTCTTTCCTTTCACAGATGCAAGCAGGGAGGGCCACAGCAATTGAGTTCTCAGCCGTAGCCAGAGTCTCGACAAGGGTGAAGGTTGGAATTTGTTAGCGGTATTGGCGAGGCCAAGTCCTGCTTGACTTGATCGTAGAACATATAACCCGTAGTATATTTATGTGTTTGTCGTTGGGATGACAAGTCAATTGTCGCCACTGGATGACAGTTGTCGGCGATACAGATTGTAGAAATCTGTGTAACTCGACAGAAAAGCAGCAGTGCCAACTATGAAGCACGACGCGTTTTTCCGCCGACATCCGGTGTTCAGGGGCGATGAGTTGGCTGAGCATCTCTCCTCCAGCGGCCGGGTCGGAGAACGAATGCAGGAATCTCTGGTTGCATACCACACCAGGACTGGGCGCCTGGTCCGTATTCGACGCGGGCTGTTCGCCGTGATCCCACCGGA
>CBDCQZ010000001.1:0-21592 GCA_965220715.1 Caldilineaceae bacterium | reverse complement strand
TGCCGTCTCCCTGCTTATAGAGCCGCTTCAGGCCCCGGTGTCGAAAACTCTCGATCATAGGTAACTGTAACATGAAGCGGTGCGTGTTGCAATATGAGCGTAGTCCTAAAGATCACCCTTTTTGCCTTCCCCTCAAGGGGAAGAGCGCTGATCCAACTTTCCTGCCAGCGCCCGAGTTCCCCGAGGCCGTTTCAATCCAATACCGTTCGAGAGCAGCAGCGGCACTGGCGGGCGCGGCAGCTCATGGGGTGAGGTGCAGACCAGTAACGACAGGCTGGATCGCCCAACAGAAATATCCCGAAAGGCATGGGCAGATGGAGATGAGTCGTGCCGATCCAGCCTGGAACAGGAACATGGGTGCGTGTTCCATTATTTAGGGTTTTCACGTTAGGAGGGGTTTCGTTTTAGGAGAAGGCGGTGCGAAGTTGGGGATAATATTCTCCTGCACGCTTGTTTTATAGGCACGGAATCATATATTCTTATAATTGAGATTGATCAAAACCGCACACTCTGAATTTAGATAATACTCATATGCTCACAATATCACTTATTGCTCAGAAAGGCGGGGTCGGTAAGACTTCTGTTGCCAGGTGCCTAGCGGTCGCGTTCGAGCGTTCCGGCGTTTCGACTGCAATCCTCGATATGGACCCTCAAGCATCCGCCGCTCTTTGGGCCAAGCGCCGCGAATCTGAGCAGCCCGAAGTTATTTCCACTGTTCTGCCATTTCTTGGAGACACACTCAAAGCAGCACAAGAATCAGTCGATCTGGTGCTAATCGACACGCCACCCAAGAATGCGGACGTGGCTATCGCTGCCGCGCGCGTTTCGGACCTCATCATCGTTCCTTGCCGGGCGCAGATTGATGATATCGAGACACTGTCGGCCACCAAACAGATTCTCGATGTCACGGGCGATGCGCGCACCTTCGTGCTGCTGAACGGCGTACCGCCGCACTTGGCCAGGCGTGAAGAGGCAGCGGCCTCTATCACTGGACATCCGGAAGCACCTTTTCTCGTATGCCCGCACGCCTTCGGACATCGGGCTGCATTCGGCGATTCCTCGGTTCTGGGCTTAACGCCCCAGGAATACGAGCCCAAAGGCAAGGCCGCGAAAGAAATAGAGAATGTCCACAAATATTTTAGTAATATTGTGAGAAATATCAAGAGTGATAAAGATGGCCAAAAGACCAAGCATACAAGCCAAGCTACAAAAGTCTCAGCCAGCCGCTGATTCGCCGCAGGCGCCTCAGGTTCAACCCGCACCTGCGGGTGCGCCCAGCAAGACGCAGAGCAGGGTAGGGAAGGTGAATGTCAGCGCCTACTTTCCGCCAGAGGTGAAATCTTCGCTGCGGCTGGTTCAAGCCAAGCGCGGCGGGAAAATACAAGATCTACTGGCAGAGGCGCTGAACATGCTATTTACCAAATACGGGGTACCGGAAGCTGCGCCCACCAGTCAGGACCAGGTAGATGCCTAGACGCCTCACAGACAGCCTTGTTCCGATCGACGAAGACTGTTTCGATCAGGAAGCCCTGTAAGCCATGCGCCTGTCGTGGAACGAAATGCGTGCCCGCGCCGCCAGATTCGCCGCCGAGTGGCGGGACGCGGCCTACGAGAAGGGCGAGACGCAGAGCTTCTACAACGCGTTCTTCCAGATTTTCGGGGTGCGGCGACGTTCCGTGGCGCGCTACGAGGAGCATGTACGCAAGCTGGATAACCGCTCCGGGTTCATCGACCTGTTCTGGCCGGGCGTCCTGATCGTCGAGCAGAAGAGCGAAGGACGCGACCTCGCCCTCGCCTACGGGCAGGCCGGGGAGTATTTCGACAGCCTGCCCGAGAGGGACCGGCCCCGCTACATTCTGGTCAGCGATTTCCAGACCTTCGCGCTTCACGATCTCGACGAGCGCGAAAGCATCTCTTTTGCCCTGGCGGACCTGCCTTCCCACGTCGAGGCGTTCGGCTTCATCCTGGGCGTGCAGCGCCGAACCTTCCGCGATCAGGACCCGGTCAACGTCAAAGCCTCGGCGTCGATGGGGCGGCTGCATGACGCGCTCGAGGAGTCCGGTTACGTCGGCCATGACCTGGAAGTGTTCCTGGTGCGGGTGGTGTTCTGCCTGTTCGCCGATGACACTGGCGTCTTCGAGCCGCGCGACGTCTTCGGTGAACTGCTGGAGATCCGGACCCGCGAAGACGGCTCCGACCTCGGCCCCTGTCTCATGCGGCTGTTCCAGGTGCTGAATACGCCCGTGGACCGGCGGCAGGCCAAGCTCGATGAGGACCTGGCCCGCTTTCCCTACGTCAACGGCGATCTGTTCGCGGCGCAACTCACCATTCCCGATTTCGACGCGGCGATGCGGGCGGCGCTGCTCGACGCCTGCCAGTTCGACTGGGCGGCCATCTCGCCCGCCATCTTCGGGGCGCTCTTTCAGTCCGTCATGGAACCCGCCGAGCGCCGCGCCCAGGGCGCCCACTACACCACCGAGAAGAACATCCTGAAGGTGATCGAGCCGTTGTTTCTCGACGACCTGCGGGCGGAGTTCAACCGCCTGCGGGTGCGCAAGGACAGTCACCGCCGCTCCGAACTCAAAGCCTTTCAGAAGCGGCTGGGCCAGATGAAGTTCTTCGATCCGGCCTGCGGTTGCGGCAATTTCCTGATTATCGCCTACCGGGAATTGCGCGAACTGGAAATCGAGTTGATCCGCGAGTTGCGCCGCGGCCGGCCCGATGAGGCGCAACAGGAGCTTGACGCTGATCTTCTGTCATGGATCACCGTGGACCAGTTTCACGGCATCGAGCTTGGCGAGTTCCCGGCCCGTATCGCCGAAACTGCGCTGTGGATGATGGACCACATTATGAACAACCGGCTCAGCCTGGCGTTCGGCCAGAGCTACGTCCGCATTCCGCTCGAAGGCTCGCCGCATATCCGCAACGCCGATGCGCTGGAAACCGACTGGAGGGACTTGTTGCCGCCGGAGGACTGCTCCTACGTGTTCGGCAATCCGCCGTTCGGTGGGGCGAAGTTCCAGAGCGCAGGGCAGCGCGCCCAGGTGCGCCGTATCGCGGCCTTGGGCAAGACCGGCGGGACGCTCGACTACGTGACCGCCTGGTTCATCAAGGCGGGGGAGTACGTGCAAAGGGGTCAGGCCCGTATCGGCTTCGTCGCCACCAACTCGATCACCCAGGGCGAGCAGGTGGCGCAGCTCTGGCCGCTCCTGTTCGACCGCGCCCGGCTGGAGGTCGCCTTCGCGCACCGCACCTTCGCCTGGGGCTCGGACGCGCGCGGCAAGGCCCACGTGCACGTGGTCATTATCGGGCTCGATGTCCGGGAGCGCGGGCGGGCGGACAAGCGCCTGTTCAGCTATCCCGACGTTAACGGCGAGCCGGAGGAAACGCTTCATGCCGCGCTGTCGCCCTATCTGTTCGACGCCGGCGGGCTGGCTGATCCCCATCTGACGGTGCGCGAGGAAAGCCGGCCGATCAACGGGATGGCGAAGTTGATAATCGGATCGAAGCCCATCGACGGGGGGCATTATATCTTCGGAGCCGAGGAACGGGCCGCGTTCCTGGAAGCGGAACCGGCAGCCGCGCCCTTCCTGCGCCCCTTTATCGGTGCCCGCGAATATCTGCAAGGTGGCGGACGCTGGATTCTTGCCCTGCATGATGCGCCGCCCGCCACGCTGGCGCGGTTGCCGCGCGTGCGGGAGCGTGTCGCTGCTGTTCGCAGATACCGTGAAGCCAGCAAAAGTAAACCCACGCAAAAACTGGCGGAAACGCCGACGCTCTATCATGTAAACGTTCTCCCCGCTGCCCCGTTTCTGGTAATTCCCAAGGTCAGTTCGGAGCGGCGGGAGTATGTGCCGACCGGGTGGATGGCTCCACCGACAATCCCCAGCGATCTCGTTTTTGTGCTTCAGAACGCCACTCTCGCCGATTTCGCGCTGCTCACATCTGCCATGCACATGGCTTGGCTGCGTCACGTCGGTGGGCGCCTGGAAAGCCGTTACCGCTATTCCATCGGCCTTGTTTACAACACCTTTCCGACGCCGCCCGGGAGCTCGGAACGGTCGAAGCTGGAGCCGCTCGCGCAAGCCGTGCTCGACGCCCGCGCCGTCCATCCGGGGGCAACGCTGGCCGACCTCTACGACCCCGATCTGATGCCGCCCAATCTGCGCCGGGCCCACCAAGCCCTCGACCGCGCCGTGGACCGGCTCTACCGCCCCGCCCGCTTCGCCTCCGAACGCGAGCGCGTCGAACATCTGTTCATGCTCTATGAGAAAATGCGCGCGCCCCTCGAAGCCCTGATGAAAGCCAAACCCAAACGCCGCCGCACCAAGCGCAAACCAACCGGAGCGGCGCACTGATGCAACGTCGCAAGTTGTTTGATCTGCTCCCGGTTCACGGCTAATACGTCGCGCAGATCTCCTCCGGCCGCACTACCTGATCTGCGCTCCGACAATTTCAGACAGTCTGAGCCAGACTATTCCTTCGTCCTCTTTGGGATGTTGAATGCCTGCACAGCCAGATATAGATCTCTGGCTGGGTCATTCTTTTGCCGGAACAAGTACCGAACATGCGTATCGCTGACCTTCTGCAGCTCTCGCTTAAAGTTCGGATGCTCGGGAACAGCGGTCGCGATGCTAGCGAGAACGTTGGTGAAATCCACATTCTTGCTGAAGAAGATCAGTGCTGCCTTCGTGTCTCTCCAGGTCAAGTACCCGAGTATCTGGTCAACGGCGGCGTGCAATGCCCTTGGCCCCTCCCAGAACTTGCATTCGGCGATAAAGGCGTTCCTACCGTCTGCGCGGATCAGGATATCGGTCTTTCCCTCGGCATTGAATGTCTCGCCGGTCACGTCTCCCTCGTAGTGTCCATTCAGGTTCACAAGGATGAGGTCACGAATCTGGTTCTCTTCCATGTGGACGAAGGTGCTCGGGCTGCGTTCGATGCTCTGCGATTGTCGGTCGATGACAGTAAGAATGTAGTCGTACTCCGAATCGGGGAGCGCTGGTTCTGGCTGGAATGCCTCCTTCGGCGTCGGCGGCAACACGATTGGCCGCTTCTTTCGAACTAATGGGACCGAGATGCTGGAGGCAGCGTCGGGACGCCTCTTGATCGGCAAGCCAAGGGGTGGCTTGCTCAAGGAGACGGTCCTTACGATTACGGACACACTGCTCAGCTCCCGCCTGAATCCGTCCGTTCCAGCCGTCACAATCGTTCTTGATCCACTTCAGGTGCTCCTCAATACGGCCTACTGTGGTATCGATTTCCTGCCGGATTCGCTGAGGATCGAGCTTTACATCTTGGAAAGAGATCAGAACAGTCGATCCTGAAACCTGACCATAGGGCGGGTTGTAAGAACGAGTTGAGGCTTGAAAACCGAAAAGGTCTGCGTCGCCTTCGAAGGGAATGGCTACGGTTACGTAGGAGCCAGGGATGTAGAACGGGCGACTTCGGTCTCGCACATGACGAAGAGGATCAGCGCTGACGTCGATCTTGGTTTCACCCTCGCTTTCGATATGAATGTCGTCACGAAGAAGCCGAGGCGGATCGAGCGTGTACTTCTCTACAAGATAGGCGATCAGATCTGGCTCGCTTGCCGCAAGGATTTTGTTTCTTTCCCAGCCCTCGACCTCTTGTCGGATCCCGGCCTCGTATCCATTGATCAGCTTACCAAGGTCTTTTTCGTGGAACAGTAGATCGCTTCTCGATACCGTCAATTATCCTCCTCACTCTGTTCCGTGTGTCAATGTAAGCGTTGCCTGCTTCTTCAAAAGTCATCCGCCAATTGCCGAGACGCTCCCTTCGTCCTGCTAGTCGATATCGCCCATGAGGTGTCGGATAGCGGGGCTGACGAAAATCGCCACTAAACCCACAGCACCTAAAGTCTTGTCGGTAAAGAGCCGATCCACCTGGACCTGCTCGAGTTGGCGTTCCGGTTTCTGGTCGAAGCTGCTCACCCGGACGTAGCCGATGCGTTGACCGTGCAAGGCGTTCCTCCTGAATGCAATCTGTCAAGAAAGAATTTAAGACCTTGGGCGGGACGTGTCAATCAATGCAAATAACGAGTCTATTCTGACGCGATTCGGTAGCCTTCCCTGACGCCAGGCTAGGGTATATTTCAACCTGACACCTACAGAGCCGATGCATCTCCTTCGCGTCCGATTTTCCCCGTTTCGTGAGGGGTCCCCTATCCGGAACGCGGTGGACCCGGACGCGACTACGGACCGAGCCACTGCGCGGGGTCTGTGTGTTTCCTTACGGTGTTGATTTATTACAAAATAGGAGCATCCGTTAGCGGTCGTTGCCTCCGTTCGAGACGGAGTAGCGGGGCAGATCGATTTGATGGGTGTTGTACTGGTGCTATTCTAAGCTCAAGGAGGTGCCCCTTGAAAAATTATGTTTTCAAAATCGTCGTCGAAGATGACGAGCACGAGGACGGGCGACCCGCATTCCGGGCGTACTGTCCCGCTCTCGAATCCATCGGAGCCGCAACGTGGGGTGATACCCGGGAAGAAGCGGTAAAGAACATCGGCGAGGTGCTTCGCATGATCGTGGATGAACTCGCCGAGGAAGGGAAAGAAATCCCGCCGGACGCTCTCATCGCATCCACCGAGTCTTCCGCCGTTTTGGTGAGCGCTTGAAACTGCCGAGGGGCGTTTCTGCTCGCGAACTCGTCCACGCGCTCAAAACCGATGGATTTGTTCATGTCCGAACTAGAGGAAGCCACCGCAGATTTAATCACCCTGACGGACGACGTGCTTCCGTTTCCTACCATAAGGAATCCACAACCCTTCCCGTGAAAACTCTGCGGAGCGTTATCGTGCTCCAAGCCCGATGGGGAGAGGACGATCTTCGACGACTGAATCTTATTAAGTAGCAGGGGTTACTCCTCCGACAGATCGACCAGGAGCGTCAGTGTGACGGAGTCGTCCGTGGCCGAGTGGAAGCGGCCCGGACCTTCCGTTTCCCCCGAAGTCCCCGGTCCTTGTGGAGCACCACCGTGATGGGGGTTCCCGATTTTACCGCCTGCACCCGAGGCCAATCGAGCTTGATCTTGCTTGCTGCCGTGGGCGGCCAACTGGCCACAACCGGAGCAGGAGCACGAGTCCGGCGGTAATGCTCCTGCTGCAAAATCCTTTGTGATTTCCCGTGATCTTCCTCATGGCATCCTCAAGGTGACGTGAAGTTCCCGGGAGCCTTGCTCTTGGAGCCGGACGGCTTGTCGGCTGGTGGCTGCATTCGGTGCTTGGGCGGCACTTTGTAGATCCCTCCCATCCGCGGGGCAACCGCAAAAGCAAGGGCTGTGGGCATGGCGATAAACAAACCGACAGAAAGGGCTATCCCCCAAGCCGGCCCTCCCAGCAAGGGGGCCACCCATGCGGTGCTAGCCGCAGCAGTGATCCATCCCTGGTATCGTTTCCCCAGATGGCGATGGACCAGCACCTTGCGCACGGCCCACCTCGAAAAGGTGTGCTGCTGCCCATCCTTGAGCGTCAGTGTGACGGAGTCGTCCGTAGCCGAGTAGAAGTAGCCCTTGATCCTTCGGGTCGGGTTCTTGTAGAGCACCACCGCGGCTGGGGTTCCAAGCGCTACGGCCTGCACCCGGGACCAGTCGCGCTTGCTTTTGTGATGGACTGCCACCTTGCGCACGGCTGACCTCGGCAGGGTGCGCGTCGGTCCATACTCCATCTTCAGCGTAAGGGAGTCATCCGTAGCCGACTGGAAGCGGCCCCGAAGCTTCCGGTTTCCCCGGAATCCCCGGTCCTTGTGGAGCACCACCTTGATCGGAGTTCCGGGTTTTATGGCCTGCACCTTCGGCCAGTCGATCTCGATCTTGCTCGCCGCCGTTGCCGGCCAGCCGGTCAATATCAGCAGGAGCACCAGTCCTGCGGCGATGCTCCTGCTGCAAAGTCTTCTGTTGTTTCCTGTGGGATGTACCATAGTTCCCTCAGAAGGCGTAGCCACCCGAGAGCGTCCAACGTGCCGCGGGCCGCACCCCAATTCGCAATTCCGTGCCCACGAAAAAGTGACGGGTCAGGAAAAAACGCATGCCAATCCCACCTCCGAGATGGCGGCGTCCCTTCTTCTCCCGATAATACGGGAGAGAAGGATCAAAAAAAGGGCCACGCCAGCGAAAATGGTTATAACCGACTCCAAATACCAGATATGGGCTGGCGCGCTTGTCGGACCGAAACTCGTGCTCCACCAACAGACTGACCAGCGTGTTGGCAAGGCTGTCTCCAGTAGCGGAATCCCAGGTGGGCCAAGTGCTGCGCAGCACTTCCATACCGAGCCGCAGGCGCGCTCCCACGGCAGCCAACACGGACCCTCCGAGCGCGTTAGTGGTCAACGTAGATCCGCAACATCCAGCGAGTTCCTCTCTGTCGATGGGAACGTTTCTCCTCGCTGACAAGAAGGTACTGCCCCAGTGTCCCCGGATGTCAACTTTACGCTGGTGTCTACTGCTAGACTGTCCAAAGACAGGCGGCGGGACCAGGACGAAGAGCGTGAGGAGAGCAAGCCAGAAAATGCGCGTGTGTCGGGTGCATCTCCTGAAGAGCCTCCCGTTGCTTCCCGTGCGATTCTTCATGGCATGCTCAAGGTGAGGCGAAGCTCCTGGTTGGAAACCGCTACCCCTTGCTTCTGCCAAGTGCCGTCGGAAGTCTTCACCCGCGCGATGATACGCAATGATACACTCCGGCGGAATCCCGGTAAAGTGAGCGCTGTCCAGAGCAGAAGTCACCGCCTGTTGCCGGAAGCCCAGCGGATGCAGCCAGGAACCCCGCGCTCGGCGGCAGAGAGCGGCCTGAGCCTGAACAGTTGGATCATGCAGGCACTGGAGAGGAGCGTGTAGGGGCCGAGGAGCGAGGCTCCTTCTTTACAGCCCGATAAAGTATGTTATCATCCCCTATATCGCCATGGTTCAACCCCCCTCCCAATCCGCCCTCCTGCCCGCTGCCCAAGCCCTTGATGCAGCCCGCTCAGTCCCCGCCGTCCTCCAGCGTGCCGGAAGCAATGCCCTGTTCGCCGCCGATGAGTTCTTCGCCGCCCGCATCTCCAACCCCCACACCCGCCGCGCCTACGCCCGCATCGTTGGCCGTTTCCTCGCCTGGTGCCAGGACCAGGACCTCCAGCTCCGCCAGGTCACCCCCGGCCTCGCCGGCCGCTTCATCGACCAACTGCCCGGCGACAGCCCCACCAAGAACCAGGCCCTGGCCGCCCTGCGTCATTTCTTCGATGCCCTCGTCACGCGCCATGCCGTGGCTCTGAACCCGTTCTCCTCCGTGCGGGGCAAGAAGCACTCCGTGATGGACGGCAAGACCCCCCAGCTCTCCATCCAGCAGGCCCGTGACCTGCTACGCTCCCTCGACGTCTCCCATGTCGTCGGCCTCCGCGACCGCGCCCTCCTGGGAACCCTCGCCTACACCGGGGCCCGTGTCGGCGCCCTCGCCCGCCTGCGCCGCGGGGACCTCGAGGACCAGGGCGACCAGCGCGTCCTGCGGTTCCGGGAAAAGGGCGGCCAGCAGCGCGAGATCCCCGTCCGCCACGACCTCGACCGCTGGCTCGAGGCGTACCTGCAGGCGGCCCGGATCGATGCGGACCCCAAGGAGACGCCCCTGTTCCGGGCCGCCCTGGGAAAACAGAAGAAGCTCTCCAGGAACCCCTTGTCGGCCAACGCCATGCGGCGCATGCTCAAACGACGGCTCAAGGATGCCCGGTTGCCCGACATCTTCAGCCCCCACAGCTTCCGCGTCCTGGTGGTGACCGACCTGCTCACCCAGGACGTGCCCCTCGAGGACGTCCAGTACCTGGCCGGCCACGCCAACCCCAAGACCACCCAGATCTACGACCGGCGACGGAAGCGGGTCACCCGCAACATCGTCGAGCGCATCTCGGTGTGAGCCTCGAGTACAGTCCCCCACCCCGGGTTCTTTGTCACCACAAGCCGCGCCTTGAAGCCCAGATCGGCCAAGGCTTCGGCAATGGGAACCAACCTGTCTCGTTTGGGGTCCATAGCTTTAATTCTCCCACAGAACCCCGCCGATGGGCATTTTGTAGGTGGAGGCGGACCCTTCGGTGAGCGAGGAAATCGAGCGGATCAAACAGCCATTCGCAAAGTAGATCGAGCCGTCCTGGCGAAGTATGGCACGGCTGGAATCCCGCTATTCCACTGCTGCGCCGCGTTAGAAAAACTTCCCACGGCGTCAGTAACAGGTGAAAACGGATGACGGGAGCGCCCCCCTGCGGGGAGTGATCCGGAGCGTTGTCGTTTCAGGTTTGTTGGGGGTCGCTCTCATTATGAATTCCACGGCAGGTTTCGATAGAACTCTGAAACACGCGCAAAACAACCTTCAAAATCCGGCACATCGCCTAACTCCAATTTCATTGTCTTCCAATCGGCGCCAGATCGCTTTTTGACCTTGGGATCGTCGAGGGATGCCCGCGTCGGCTTGAGATGACGTGACCGGCATTTCGCAACAAAGGCCTCGAGGACTTGCGCACAGCGTGCATCGTCAATCTCTCTGTGTACGATCAGCAGATCGAGATCGTAGACATCTTGTCGCCGGTTACGTTTGCGCAGCTCTTGTTGAAGCATGGCGCGATATTTCTCTGCGATGAGATCAACAAGACCGTAGGCGAATAGCTCTTGTCCACCGGTTAGTTCCAGCACTTGGATCTGCGGCAACGGCTCATTGAATGAGATATCGATATCAATCACGACAGGGGTTTTACCTTTCTGTAGTGTCTTCTCTTGTTTTGTCCCTCGCTTCGCAGAGGCGATCTTGAGTTTCAAGGCTGGGAAATTCGCATCTGGGAATTTCCCCTTTGGCAGGAGCTTCACCGAATGGGTTTTGACGATGAGGTCGGCATAGCCGAGCGCAGCGGCGGCACGCGGGAACTCTGAGTTCAACAGCTTTCGAACCCCGTCACCAACACCGCCTTCGACCGCGAGGGCCGTCGTCAGATCGATGTCAGTCGTCTGCCTTGGACTGTCATAGGCGAGACCCATGAGGATGCCGCCCTTCAAGAACATCTTTACCTTTAGAGGCGCTGTCCTTGCGATGGCATTGAGGGTTATCTCCACCGTCTGGCGCTGCTGATAGGCGACGGGGTCGGCCTTGGCTCTTTCGACCCACTCTGCGACGTTGACTTTGAAGATGGGGTCAGGCATTGAGCGAGATCATCCATGTTTCTGAAAAGGTCGGCGCGAAGTCTTTGGCCGGATCAAGCCTGCGGCTACCGCCGCGCTGAACGAATGCCTTCCAGTGCTCAATGCCGCGATGATGCAAGCCTAGGCGTTCTTCAAGGATGTGCCCGGCGCGGCTTTTGACGAGCCCGCTTGTGGCAGTGTCGACTGCTGCAACAATTTCTTCGAGATAGGGTTCCGCGTGTTCTTCCCAGACATCGAGGATGTGAGACATCCCTCCGCAACGATCAGGCCTTTGAAGCATGTCTAGGAAGGTCTGACCGATCGTGGAGAGACGGACATTATCTCCCCGGTTCTTCAAGAAAGCACCTGCGACTTTACTTTTGTAAATGCGGACAGCCCGGTTTCGCACACGGGCGGGATGGTGGACAATCTTTAATGGGAAAGGATTGGCTTCGTCCTCGCCTAAGGATTCATTCATGTAAGCCAGAAGTTGGGCTGCGGCTGTCTTGTGGTCAGGGCGCTTCAGCACCAAGGTGTATGGGCTTCGATCGGTGAGCCCCCATCGTTGCATGGCGGAAAGATGGGAGATGTAGCATGTTGGATCGAGGAGACAGATAATGTCTTCCGCTGGAAGGTCCGGGACGTTCAGCACCCGAATGCATCGCGCGCGATAGTCCCGGTCAGCACCGATCACGCCTGTCTTTTGCAAGCTCAATCTCAGGCGGTCATAGTCCTCGCGGCTCGGGGCGTCGTGGCGCAGGTATAATTTCTGGTTGGACGACTCGCGATACATCCGCGAAATAATCTGGAAGAAGTCGAATTTGGTGAGAACCGGCTTGCCATTTTTTTCCAACAACTCCGCCAGATAGCCTGCTGCACGGGTCAGCCTTTTTGGATATGTTCCTGGAATTTGCTCCGAAATAATGAACCAATACCCCTGTATAAGCGTCCTAAGGACGCTTATACAGGGGTATTGATATAAAGTCAAGAGAAATCGGCAATGAGTCGAGCGACGGATTACGGAAGGACGACGAGGTCCGAATCCGTCTCACAGTCGAGCAAAAACGCATACTGACTCAGGCTGCTGAGAAGGTAGGCCTCGACCTCAGTCCTTGGCTCCGCTCCCTCGCTGTTCGGGAGGCTGAGCGAGTTCTTCAGGAGTGACGATGAAAAAGATCACACCCTTCGAAGGAGGCGGGAGCGACCCATGAGTTCGTATGGCACGCGATCACAGATTAGCCCGACTGTTATAGGACAGTCGGAGGACATGCTCGATATTAAATCAGAGCTAATTACTCTTTGTTCTCACTATGTCAATGCAGAAAAAATGGTATAACCAGGTGTTTCAGTAGTGCAGTAGTTGCCTGCTCGTTATCTCTTTGTTAGGAGTTGACCATGTTTGGAAGAAGTCTTGTTGTCATAATAGTGCTGTTCCTCGTTGAGGTTTCCGGGGTCTCGTATGCACAGCAAATGGCAACTTTGCACGGAGAGGTAGCCGATGATTCCGGCGCAGTCATCCCAGGCGCGGAAATAACGGCGACCAACAACGCCACCGGAGTTGAGGTGACTGGTTCGACGGATGCCGCCGGCGCATACGAATTGACTCTGGAGCCCGGGGTCTACAAGATTACGGCTGAGACTCCCGGCTTCGAGACTGGCATCGCCGATGACGTCGAACTGATTGCCGGCCAATCGGTCCTGCGAAACTTTACGCTCGAATTGGCCGCCTTCACCCAGTCCGTCGTGGTCGTCGGCAGCCGCGCCGAGCCACGGTCAGCGATCGAGTCCACCGTGCCCGTGGACGTAATCCGCACCGAGGATCTCGTTAGCCAGGGGAGCAGGGACTTGGTAAGCCAGCTTCGGACGGTCATCCCCTCTTTCAACATCAACACTCAGCCGATCAGCGATGCGGCGACCGTCGTCCGTCCGGCTAGCTTGCGCAACTTGGCGCCCGACCACACGCTGGTCCTGGTCAACGGCAAGCGCCGCCACCGCTCGGCGGTCATCACTTGGCTGGGAAATGGGATCGCCGACGGCTCGCAGGGGCCGGACATCTCCACCATTCCATCGATTGCCATTCGGCAGGTCGAGGTGCTGCGCGACGGCGCGGCGGCGCAATACGGCTCGGACGCCATCGCCGGAGTCATGAACTTTCAACTGAAGAACGATCCCTCGGGAGGCAGCCTGGAAGTCCAAACCGGGGGCTTCTTCGATGCCAATCCGGGGAACCCGGCGACGTGCGGGTCGGGCATCATCGGCGACATCAAGCACTCGTGTAACGGGATCGGCGGACACGGCCGGACGCTTTCCGTAGCCGGCAACGTCGGGTTCCCGCTTGGATCGAACGGTTTTGGCAACCTCAGCATGGAGTACGGCACCGCCGCACCGACTAACCGTGCCATCCAGCGCCAGGACGCCTTGGACATCATCAACGCAGGCAATACGAATCTGCGCGACACGGCGCAGGTTTGGGGGTCCCCGAGAAACAACCACGACCTTAAGCTGTTCGCAAACTTCGGCCATCTGTTCGACGATCGTTTTCAACTCTACGGTCACGGGAACTACTTGTCGCGCAAGGTGACCGGTGGCTTTTACTTCCGGAATCCACACACGCGGGGCGGGGTCTTCCGCGGTTCCAGACTTCACCCCACCTCTCTGCTCAACGTGTACAGCGCCGACGGCGAGATCACGAACTTCCCCGACCCCAAAGAACTCGACCTGACCGAGTCTGATCACCGTGGCGCCATCGTTTACGACGCCAACGGCCAAGTCGCAAGCCTTCCCGGGCAAGCCGGCGTCCCGTCGCTCCTCGTGGGCGATCGAGTTTGGGCGAACACCGGTGTGGCCGGCGCCGGCGGCTGCTCCACGATACCGGTCACGAACCACGTCCCCGACGCGGCCGCGCTCGCCGCGGTCGAGGCCGACCCCAACTGCTTCACCCTCCACAGCCGGTTTCCTGGAGGATTCACGCCGCAGTTCGGCGGGGATCTGATCGACTATTCGCTGGTCGGCGGCCTCCGCGGGTTTGCCAGCAGCGGCCTCACCTGGGACGCGAGCGTCAGCACCGGCACCAGCGAGATCGATCAGTTCATTTTCGATACGGTCAATGCGTCGGTCGGTTACGACACGCCGACATCGTTCCGGCCCGGCATCTACCGGCAGGACGAAACCAATCTCAACTTCGACGTTTCCTACCCCCTCAACGATCGCGTGCACTTGGCCTCCGGGGCGGAGTGGAGGAGGGAGAAGTTCACGATTGGCGCAGGCGATGACTTGTCGTGGGAGATCGGTCCGTATGCCGCGCAGGGCTTCAGTTCCGGTTCGAACGGCTTCAACGGCTACCGGGCCGACACGACGGCGGGAGACTGGAGCCGCAGTAACGTCGCTGTCTATGGCGACGTTGAGTTCACCAACCCGGGCCGGTGGAAGCTCGGCACGGCCGTCCGGCTCGAGGACTTCGATGACTTCGGCACGACGGTCAACGGCAAAGTCTCCGGGCGCCTCAAGCTGACCGGCATGGTTGCGCTGCGCGGTGCCGTCAGCACCGGGTTTCGGGCGCCGACACCTGGGCAACAGCACGCGTTCAACGTGACGACGGCCTTCATCGGCGGGCAGCTGACCAACCAAGGTGTAGTTCCGTCTACCTCAGCCGTAGCCATGGCGCGAGGCGGCGGCCAGCTCCAACCGGAGACATCGGTCAACTACAGCTCGGGCGTCGTCCTCGAGAAGGGCCCGTTCACCTTCACCGCGGACTATTTCCGGATCGACATCGACGACCGCGTCGCCCTGGCGCAGGAAATCAAATTGTCGGATGACGAGATCGAGACGTTGCTGGCGGAAGGGATTCCAGAAGCACGGAATTTCCCGGTGTTCCGGTTCTTCCTGAACGACTTTTCGACGACCACCCAGGGCATCGACCTGATCTCGACGCTGGTGAAGGGGAGCACGTCGTTCAGTGCGGCCTACAACTACACGGATACAGCGGTCAAGAACGTCGAATCTTCCGTGATCAACCGGTTCCGCATCACTACGCTGGAACGGGGGCTGCCGAACACGCGGTGGAGCTTCACCGTCAACCACGATGCCCGCCGTTTTAACCTCATGGGCCGCGTGAACTACTTCGGTCAGTTCTGGGACAGCGAGGATGGACGGAACGCGGAAGACTTGGGTGAAGTCTCCGAGTCGTGGCTGTACCCGTCCTATGGCGGCAAGGCGCTGCTCGATGTCGAGCTTGGCATCCCGCTCGGAGAAAGCGTCACTCTGGCCATCGGCGGGGAGAACGTGCTGAATACTTACCCCGACGTGAACCAGTTTGGCATCCGGACGGTCGGCAATTACTACGGCCAGTTCTCGCCCTTCGGGTTCAACGGCGCTAACATCTACGTGCGGCTCAACTATCGCTGGGGCTTGAGCCGCCCAGCGGTGCATAGATCGTCTCGGACTCAAGCGGCGCCCCAACGCGATCCGGAACGGGTGCGCGAAGAGGTTGCCGAGCAGATCGCGGAGCTCGAAGCGCTGTACGATGAGTTGATCGGCCACCTGAAGGCGATCCAAGAGGCTCAGACCGATGTGTGGGCGAAACGCTGGGCTGGAGACCAGGCAACAAGGGCGCGGATGGCGAAACAGCGAGACCTGGAAATGTTGCGGTCAAGAAGTTTTGCAAGCAGAGCCGGAAGAAGCGCCGAATTGAAGCAGCTATTCGTCAAGGATCAAATTGCCGCCGTCCTTCGACAAAAGAAAGACCAGTTGGCCTCCGGTTTTGGCAAGCCTGCCGTCGGCGCGTGGCTTCAATCCCGGACGACCCAGCTTGGCGCTCTACCTGCTGGAAGAGTTGAGGCATCCAGTCGTGGATCGCTTCGTTCTTCGGGTTTGTAATCTGTGCCAGTTGCGACCCGAATATTTCCAGGCTGATCATTTACCGCGATCCAGCATGCGGCCTGCCCTACCCGATCCCGCAACCGCACCGGCTGCCGAATGGATCATACCGAACGTTAATCAGCGTCTCGAGTCAGTGTTGTGGCGTACGTGGGATGTCGCCGTTGGCATGGGGCTTGGCTCCAAGCGCGAGCCTTTTCGTATCCGCCAGTGCTTGCCGATCACTCCGAGTAACAGCCCGGCACGCCATGAAGCCCAGATCGGAATCCGCTTCGCGAGCCCCGACAAGCTGGTCCACTTGGCCCAAGCGGGTGAAGTGGTGAAGCGCCTGGGCGCGGGCTGGAGGGTCTTCTTCACCGTCCCGCCCCGGCTATTGAAGACTTCTTCGATGGGAACTAACCCGTCTCGTTTACGCCGCAGAGGGGGAAAAGATAAGGGGTAAAGAGCTCCAGGACCGCGCTTTTTGGGGATGAGCGCCGATAGCGAGAGATTGAGCCGTCATCATCGACGAGGCTTTGGTAAGGCAGGGCCAATATGTACTATTTTCTATCGCCTCCCTATGAAACTGTCTTAAGGGTACTGGATTCACTGGGGATGAGTTGAGAAAGGAGACGTAGTTGAAGATGGCAACAATGAACCTGCACCGATATTTTCTCATCCTACTCGTTGTCTTGCCCTGGTATAGCCCTCTGAGACTGACGGAGACGGTCAGTTCTACCTCGGTTTTGCTGGATCAGCCGTTTTTCCATACGACCCGAAGGTCCAATCGGGCGGCCTCGGCGGTCCGGGGAACCATTTTGAAGCTGGGGGCGGTTTTACAGCGGCCTTTGGCTACGCCTTCAAAGAGGGCTTCTCGACCGAGATTGAATGGGGGCACCAGAGAGTCGATATGTTTCTGGTTGATGCGTCCACAAGTATCGGCGATCCCACCGGCAATATCGGTGGGGTGATCGGTTTTGAAGGTTTTGAAATCCCCTTTCCCTCTATCACCATAGAAGGCGACGGAGAAATCAAGACCCGGTCCCTCATGGGCAATGTCTACTACCGCTATCCCAAATGGAGAGTGAGTCCCTATGCCGGTTTTGGTGTTGGAGCCTTCTTCCATGATGGGGTCTTCACCTCCACGTTCACCGTTGAGAACGAACTTGGAACCACGGGCGTTCCCATCATCGGCCTTCCCGCCGGACCTCTCAGGACCACAGTCGCATACGAGGATTCCCGGTTTGCCTATCAGCTCATGGCAGGCCTCTTGGTTCGGGCCTTCAAGCGCGTGGAGTTCCGCTTTGGTTATCGTTTTCGCTCCAGTCGGGGTGCGCCGATCGATGCCGACCATATTGAGGCAGGCATCCGATTCCGGTTATGATTCTACCCTGGGGAACAGTGACCACCCGCGCAGTGGTCCAAGTTCCGGGTAGCGGACCAATTCGGCCGACCCTTGATTTCGGTCCATTCCTGCGCCAGTGACTTGACTTCCTCCCCAAGTGGATTCTCTCTCTTTCCACTTGGTACAAAAAGGGCCGGTCAGGTCACTGCATGGAAAGAGGAAGGGATCCTGCGGCGCCGGGGCCGGCAGCGGCCAGTGCCCGAACTCCCGGCTTACGCCGAACCCGAACCTCCTGCTAGCCCGCATCTTTCACCGATTCGAAAATCAAGGTGATTTCGGCAGACCGGCGATCAGACACGTCCGCCTCTCGACCTCGCGCAACGGCAGCACCCCCGCGTCGGAGATGATCTTCCAGCTGATAACGTCGACTCGGGGCACTGGTCCATTCCCACTACAGCACGGCTAGGTGTTTGCTCTTGGCCCCTACCACCGCCGACAGGGGAATCGTTCGGTCGAATGTCGCTAGGCTTCCGTCCCTTTGGACCGCCAATGAAAGCAGGTATAAGTCGGTCACTTGCTTGGGGCCTAGAATTCGCTCCGAACGGAATCGGTCGCTGTCAGTAATCGACGAGTCGTCCGGCCAGAATGCGTGTTCCTGCTGGCGCGTTGCCATGCCGAGAATGCGGATCGCCTCCGGCGTGGTGACAGAATTGGGATAACCCGATTGCGACATGACGCGGACAAAGCCGTTCTGGGTGAGGGGACAAGAAGCCCAGCCTGACGTACGGTTCTGCTTCCACCAAACGTGCGCTCGATCGTGATGGACGTGCCCCGGATCGAGCAGCGCGATCAGTACGTTCACGTCAAAAAGGACCCTCATTCTCCCGGCTCTTCCTCAAGCAACTGATCAACCTGGTCGGTTGTCACAATGTTTCTCTTCCCGGGGAGCAATTGAAAACCGTTCCGTATTACAGAGGCTTCGGCCGGCTGACCCTGGAGCGCTGCCCGAGCCAGATCGGAGAGCGCCTTGCCAGCACTCTTCTTTTCGACTGCTGCCAGATTCTTCACCGCGAATAGCACGTCATCGTCAATGTCCAGTGTGGTTCGCATGCATCTGATGTTATCACATCATAACGGGGGTTGCGCGGTGATGTACATTTAGTCCAGATTATCCCTTGACTGCTTTCGGCCCGTCCAGACAGCCCGAAACCAGCACTCCGATCAACGCCTTTCCGATTGCGAGGGCACCAATGAGCTGGCGTTCACTTGAGAAACTGAGCACAGAGTTCGACCTTGACACGAGGACGGACCCTGAAGCGATGCGGAGAGCACTCCAGCGTCGACTCGCCACACTACATCCGGACAAGACCGGTGGTGGGTTTGCTAGCAACGAACAGGAAGGTGAGTACCACCGGGTGTCCGAAGCCCTGCAATTCCTAGAGTCGCATGCGTCGATACCGACTGCACTTGTCACAAATGAGGAGATGTCGACAAGAACCTTGCGATGCCTGGAGCAGATCGAACAGTCCTTGGCCCGCTCGTTCTCGTCCGCCGCCTCCCAGTATTTTCCGGGCTCGGCCTGCGCCCACTCCGGCATGTTTCCGTGCTCTTTGTGTTCCAGTTCCTCGCCGTCCTTCTCGTAGCGGCCCTCGCGCTCGATGTAATCGGCCTTGGCGCGGGCCGACTGCCCTCCGGCGCGGGAACCGAAGCTCGCTTTCAGATGGTATACCGCCACTCCTTCATGTCCCCAGCTTCAGATCCGAAGCACACCGTTTCATAAAATGAAACGGGAATAGTGCGCCCTCTCTTACATTCGGGTCTGTACTCCCCGCAGGGTAGACGATCAATATTGATCAGTCTACCCTGCCCATGTTACCATCTACTGCTATGGACCCACAAGAAGAACTCAATCATCTTCTGGCCCGGCAGGTGGCCTTGAAGCACGAACTGAAGAAAAAGAAAAAAGAGCTGCTGCAAGCACAGCGACGCCAGCGCCATAACCTGCGGAAACAGATCCGACGCGCCCAATCCCGACTCTCCACCGCTGAACGCAAGCGCCGCACACGCCGCCTCATTCTCATGGGCAGCTACCTGGAGCATGTCACCCAGGACGACCCGGAGCGCAAGGCCCGTCTCCTGAAAGAACTCGATGGCTTCCTGGAACGGGACCGCGATCGCGAGCTGTTTGACTTGCCTCCTCGTCTCGATCCGGACTCCTGAACCTTACAGGCGGGGTTCCGTCTCCTTCCTTGCGGTCTTCCGGGGTGGGTGCTTGGCTTTCTCAACAGGATGTTTTCTCTTTCGGGTTGGTTTTGTTCTGTAGAGGGTTTATCCACAAACCTGCCGTGCATACTACTTGCTCTCCTATTATTACCTGCTCTTTATTACTTGTATGTCTTGGTGTTTGGCCGAAGAATTTGGGCCGAAATCTTGGTGTTTGGCCGAAGAATTTGGCCTAGAAATCTTGGTGTTTGGCCGTGGAAAACTGCCCCGGATCACAGATGTCTGTGGATAAAATCGCCGCAGGAAGACCAGGTGCGCCCTTCAGCGGATCAGACACCTCAGAGGACACCTCGACACTCGCGGGGCCGTCAGGGGGCCATTCTGAACCGGAAAAGGGGATATGGGAACTACTTGACGAGCCGGAGCCGTTCCGCCGAAGGGATTGCGGGTTTCGAGGGCGAGAGGATCAGGAGCCCGAAGCCCGTCGTGTACTTCAGGCCCGGCCAGGCGGTCTTGATCTTCTTCAACTCCCGCAGACAGTCCGTGCGAAAGGCGTCAACGGTCCGCTTATTGTTCGCCTTGGCCGGATCCGCGCCGAACTGGCGGTACAGGTGCGGCCAGGGAAGGCCCAGCGAGTTCTGGAGCGTGAAGGTCCGGTAGACCAGCCAGAGGTACAAATCGAGCCCCAACGTGGATCGTTTTAGAGCCGTGAGGGTGTTCATGTCCAGCGGCACCGGATGGCGGATGATCTCCTGATAGAACGCTTCCCCGAGCCGAATCTTACTGTCCCACAGCGTGGGATCGTCGGGCCGTTGCGGATTCCACCAATATTCGCCGCTCTCGGCAATGGGAGAGTTCACAAACCGCTCCACATTCGCATCCTTGTAGGTCAGTTGAACACTGCAAGCAAACAGCCGCTTCATCTGGTTGCGGAGCCGGGTTAGGTGCTGGCCACCGCTGTTGTAAACGCCGAGCGAACGCATGAACTCCGAGAGCGAACGGCCCAGGACGAGTTCGCGGCTTTGAGTCCGCACCGCTTCGGTCGAGACCCAGGCCAGCAGCAGGCGGGGCAGGTTGCCAAAGGGGAGCTTGTTTCCTCCACCCGCGATCATATAGAGCTGGTAGGGACCGTTGACGCGCTTGTATTCCTTCTGGTTGCCGGGGTTGGTGCGGGGAAGGCTGCACAGCGCCATCAGCCGCGCCATGAACCCCATCTCCGAGTCCGCTTCGCTGGCCCAGACAAGCTGGTCCACCTGATCGGCTTGAGTGAAGTGGTGCAACGCCTGCGGCGCGGCTTTGCGGTGCGCAGGGACCAGGCCGGAGACGGCATCACCGATAGCAATCAAGCTGTCTCGTTTACGCTTTATGTGCATTTCATCCTTAGCTGGCTTTAGCCCGGTCGGTGATGTCCTCGCGCAACCCTTCCAGCTTCACCATGCGTTCGCGGAGTTTCTGACCTCATGCCTCTCTGAGGAACGCGAGTAGCTCCTACACCGCCGGCTGCGGCTCGTAGCGCTCCACCTTGATGCGGTTCTGATCCTTGCGCGCTTGGGCTAGGTCGTAGGCTATCTGCAGGCGCAGCCAATGATCGGCTTTGGACCATCCAGCCTTCTCCAGGCGGATCGCCATAGCAGAGGAGATTCCGGACTGCCCGTTGATCACGCGCGAGAGCGTGTTGCGGGTGACGCCCAAGACCTTCGCGCCTTCGGTTACATTGAGACCGAGCGGCTCCAAACAGGCGTCCTTGATCGAGCGGCCCGGATACGGCGGGTTCTTCATGGGCATGGCTCTTGCTCCTTTCTTCTAGTGGTAGTCGGCCAAATCGACCTCGTATGCATCGCCGTCCTTAAAGCGAAAGACGATGCGCCAATTGCCGGAGATCATCACGCTCCAGTAGCCCTTTAGGTCGCCCTTGAGCGGATGGAGACGATAGCCCGGCAAATCGAGATCACCGGGGGCTTGAGCTTGGTCCAGATGGAGCAGCACATCGTTGATGCGGTTGAGCTGGTCGCCGCGAATTT